>NZ_CP085224.1:300000-495000 GCF_044803115.1 Caenispirillum salinarum
GCCACACCGCCACGGCGGCGGCGACGGCCAGCGTCTCGGCCGCCGGCGCGACCTCGGCGGCGGTGGGCTCGGCCTCGGGCCGCGCCAGCCGGGTGGCGGAAGCCCGCATGAAGGGCTACGAGGGCGACAACTGCCCCGAATGCGGCAACTTCACGCTGGTGCGCAACGGCACCTGCCTGAAGTGCGACAGCTGCGGGTCGACCACCGGCTGCTCGTAACCGGCAGCCGGCCCGACCCAGGGCCGAGAGGAGAGAGAGCCTCGGGGAACCGGCCGACCGGACGCCATAAGTCCGGCGGCCGGACCTTCCCTTCCGGCTGTAGACGGTATACAAGACGGCGCGCGGCGGGGATCGGGTTTCCTCTTCTCTCTCCCTGCCGCCCGCGCTGAGAAAGGCCGCCACCGGGCAACCGGGGCGGCCTTTTTCGTGGCTGCGACGGGTCGGTGTCCACCGGTAATGGACGCGGATTTCAACGCTGTGAAGGAATGGGCCGGAGGGCCTTGCTGTGCTTCAGCACGTATCTGGCAGTGGATGTGGAGCCGTTCCTTCGCAGGAAAGACGGTCCTTTTTGCTCTGTAAAACAATAGCTTTAAAAACCGCTGCCCCTGCCAAAGCAGGGGGCGACGAACTCCGTCAGCCGCCCTTGCGACACCTCTGGTGGCGACCAGCCGATTTTCTGACACCTTCGAAAGCAGGAAGCCCCGTCCCCCGCACTACTGATCCGGCACCGTGTTCCCCTTGCGCTCCAGCGCCCACAGCACCGCGAGGATGATGCCCTTGCTGACGGGCAGCAGCACCAGGGTGAGCACCAGCGCCGCCAGCACCGCCCCGATGATGGTCAGCGTCACGTCGGGCTGGTGGGCGATCTCCACGTACATCAGCGCCGGGAACACCAGCAGCCCCACCAGGCTGAGCGCCAGCCAGGCCGCGCCGTCGTCCACCCGCAGGTGGCCGAAGCGGGTGCCGCAGACGGCGCAGGCCTCTCGCACCTTCAGGTAGCTGTGCAGGACCCGGCCCTCGCCGCACCGCGGGCAGCGGCAGCGGGCGCCGCGCCACAGGGTGGTGAGGCGGATGCCGGGGCGGTCGTCGGTGCGAAGGCTGTCGGAGGACGTCATGGCGGCGGGCGTCTTCCTCGACTGTCGAAGGGTGATGCGGACCCGTCCACTATAGCCGCATCCCGCCCCCGCCGCGCAATCACCGGCCGGTGACGGCGTACAGCGTGCTGAACAGGTCCGAGGGCCTGAGGGGCTTGGTCAGCCGGGTGACGCCGGCATGGGCGCCGGGCACGGTGTCGGCGGCGTAGCCGGTCAGGAAGACATAGGGCACGCCGCGCGCCTTCAGGGCATCGGCCGCCGGCCAGACCTGTTCCCCCTTCAGGTTGACGTCCAGGATCGCGAGATCCATGGGATCGGTCGCGATGGCGGACAGGGCCGCGTCCAGCCGCGGCGCCGGTCCGACGATCTCGCAGCCCGCGTCCTCCAGCAGGTCTTCCACGTACATGGCCACCAGGGCCTCGTCCTCGACCAGCAGCACGCGCAGGCCGGAAAGGCGGTCGTCGTCGGTCACGGAGACACCTCGCGCATCGGCATGGTCAGGCGGCAGACGGCGCCGGTCGGCTCGAACCGCAGGTCGACGGTTCCGCCCAGGTCATGGGGCACCACCCGCCGGATCAGCCGGATCCCGAAGCCGGATCGGCCGGGCTCGGCCACCGGCGGGCCGCCGGCCTCATTCCATACAACCTCCAAGACAGGGGAGTCGTTGCCACTTTCGGCCGCAACCTCCCAGGAAAGATCGACGCGCCCGGTCCCATCGGACAGGGCGCCGTGCTTGGCGGCGTTGGTCGCCAGTTCGTGCAGGGTCAGCGTCAGGGCCACAGCCGCGCGCGCGTGCAGCGCCACCGCAGGCCCCCGCGCCTGCGCCCGCGACCCATAGGGCGCCAGCTCGCCACGCGCCAGCAGCCCCAGGTCCACCGCCCAGCGGTTCTCCGCCAGCAGGGTGTGCGTCTGGGCCAGGGCCTCCAGCCGCTGCGTCAGCACCTTCAACGGCGCCGGCTCCACATGGCCCCTGAGCGTGCTCATGAGGATGCTCTGCACCGTCGCCAGCGTGTTCTTGACGCGGTGGGCCAGTTCCTGGACCAGGATCTCGCGCTGGTGCTCGGACTCCGCGCGCTGGCGCTCGGCCCGGCGGCGCTCGGTCACTTCCTCCACCACCGCGCCGACGCCCACGACGTCGCCCTGCTCGTCGATCAGGGGATAGAAATGCTCGATCCATTGGCGCACGATCCCCGGCTGGCTTCGGGTCTCGCCCTCCAGTTCCACGGTGCGTCCCTCGCCGGTCTCCAGGATGCCGCGCAGCAGGGGTTCGGCGGCGCGCCGGATGTTGGGATCGGGCACCACGTCCCACACCAGCCGCTCCGGGTGGGCGTCAACGGGCACGCCGTTGATTTCGGCGAGGCGCTCGTTCACGCGCACGAAGCGCAGGTCGCGGTCGAACATCGCCAGCCCCACCGGCGCCTTGTTGTACAGCGTTTCCAGCTCGGTGCGCTGTTCCTGCCCGCGGCGGGCGGTCTCGGACCGCTCGCGCCCGCCGCCGGTGACGTCGGCGCCGTGCAGGTGCAGGCCGACGACGGCCCCGTCCGCCCGGTGCCGGGGATGCACCGACAGGTTCAACATCCGCCGGCGCGGCGGGCCGGCGGTGGGGATGCTCAGGGTCACCGCCCGCAACTCCCGGGATTTCCCGCCCGCGAAGACTCCGTCCATCGCCGCCACAACGTGCTGCGCCACCAGGTCGGGCACGGCATCGTGCAGCGGCGCGCCGATGATGGCCGCCGCGCCGAAGAACTCGGCAAAGCAGTCGTTGCTCCAGGCCAGGCGATGCAACGGCCCTTCCGTCGCGGCGACAAGGAACGGTGCGGTCTGGAAAAGAGTTCGCAGGTGTTGATCCTCTGCGGAAGAGGCCGAGCCGGGCACGGACATTTCCGGTCCTTCAGCGGATGAAAGATGACGTCAAGGCATCACGCAGGCGATCGGCGTGCAAGTCAATACGAACCACAACGCGCCCGCCGGGCATCTGGTCCGCACGTCGGCGGCGACGTTGTGTCGGCGGCCGTCATCGCTATAGTGGACGCCCCGTTCGCCGTCCGCGCCCACAGCCTCCGCGAGGCCGATCATGACCGAGATGCCCCGCCAGCCGTCCGACCTGACGCGCACGGCCCCCACCGATCCCGACCAGGCGACGCCGCAGACGCTGATCTCGGCCGAGGACATCGCCACCCGGCTCGACGCCATGGCCGCCGACATCGTGCGCGAGCTGGGGCCGGACATCACCATGATCCCGGTGCTGAAGGGCGCCTTCGTCTTCGCCGCCGACCTGTTGCGAGCCCTGGGCCGCCACGGCGCGAAGGTGCGCCTGCGCGTGCAGTTCCTGCAACTCGCCAGCTACGGCGCGGCCAAGGAAAGCTCGGGCACCGTCACCCAGACGGGCACCCTGCCGGAGGTGGAGGGCGAAACCGTGCTGGTGGTGGAGGACGTCCTCGATTCGGGCCGCACCGCCGCCCGCGCGCTTGAACTGATGCGCGACGCCGGCGCCAGACGGGCCGCGCTGGCCGTGCTGCTGGACAAGCCCGAGCGCCGGGTGGTGGACTGCCCGGCGGACTTCACCGGCTTCACCATCCCCGACCGGTTCGTGGTGGGCTACGGCATCGACTGGGCCGAGCGGTTCCGCGAACTGGACCACGTTGCGGTGGTGGACTGACCCCGTCCGCGAAACCGGGACGCGCAGCCGGCGCGTTGCTTTCGCGATTGCACACCCGCCCGCGATTCCGTAAGGGGATGCCCGAACCACGCCAGGGGGACCTCCCGCATGACCGACAGCACCTATGTCACCTTTCCCGGCCGCCTCGTCATCGTCGGCTTCGGCTCCATCGGCCAGGGCGTCCTGCCGCTGGTCCTGCGGCATGTGGACATGCCCAGGGACCGCATCACCATCATCACCGCCGAGGAACGCGGCAAGGACGTGGCCGAGGACCTGGGCGTCACCTTCCGCCTTGAGCCGGTGACAGAGGACAACCACCGGGCCCTGCTGGAGCCGCTGCTGGGCGAGGGCGACTTCCTGCTGAACCTGTCGGTGGATGTGTCGTCGGTGGCGCTCATGCGCCTGTGCCGCGAGGTCGGCGCGCTGTACCTGGACACGGTGGTGGAGCCCTGGGGCGGCGCCTATACCGACACCACCCTGACGCCGTCGCAGCGATCCAACTACGCCCTGCGCGAATCGGCGCTGGACCTGCAGCGGGAGCCGGGCAACGACGGCGCCCCCACGGCTGTCGTCTGCCACGGCGCCAACCCCGGGCTGGTCAACCACTTCGTCAAGCAGGCGCTGCTGGACATGGCCGCCGAGACCGGCGCGGCCGAGGCGACGCCACCCGCCGGCCGCGAGGGCTGGGCGCGGCTGGCGAAGGCGCTGGGCATCAAGGTCATCCACATCGCCGAGCGCGACACCCAGGTCGCCAACCAGCCCAAGGCGGTGGGGGAGTTCGTCAACACCTGGTCCATCGAGGGTTTCGTCGGCGAAGGCTGCCAGCCCGCCGAACTGGGCTGGGGCAGCCACGAGAACGGCATTCCCGTCGACGGCCGCCGGCACGAGTTCGGCAGCGACGCCGCCATCTACCTCATGCGCCCCGGCGCCTCGACCCGCGTGCGCACCTGGACGCCGCTGGAGGGGCCGTTCCACGGCTTCCTCATCACGCACAACGAAAGCATCTCGCTGGCCGACTACCTGACCCTGCGCGACGCGGCCGGGTTCCTGGACTACCGGCCGACCGTGCATTACGCCTATCACCCCTGCGACGACGCCGTGCTTTCGGTGCACGAGCTGGCGGGCAAGAACTGGCGCATGCAGGGCACCCAGCGCCTGCTGATGGACGAAATCGTCTCGGGCATCGACGAGCTGGGCGTGCTGCTGTGCGGCAACGACAAGGGCGTCTACTGGTACGGCTCCCGCCTGTCCATCGACCAGGCCCGCGAGCTGGCCCCCTACAACAACGCCACCTCGCTGCAGGTGACCGTCGCGGCGCTGGCCGGCATGGTCTGGGCGCTGGAGAACCCGCGCGCCGGCGTGGTCGAGCCCGAGGACATGGACTACGCCCGCATCCTCGACCTCTGCCGCCCCTACCTGGGCGACGTGGTGGGCGCCTGGGGCGACTGGACGCCGCTTCAGGACCGCGAGCGCCTGTTCCCCGAGGACGTGAACACCGACGATCCCTGGCAGTTTTCCAACGTGCGCGTTTCCTGAGCATCGGACCTGCGCCAAACGCCGGTTCCGCGCGCATCAAATGGTTGATGCGGGCGGGCCGGCGGCCACATGATGGAGGTCTCGGGGTCAACCACGATAAGGGGATGACGATGCTTCCCATCGACGTGCGTTTCATTGACCTGCAATCCTCCCCCGCCCTCCTGTCCGATATCGAGGACCGCTCCGAAAGGCTCGGCCACGCCTGTTCGGCTCTCACCCACGGCCGATTGACGGTGTCGCGCGAGCTGGGGCGCGGCCGCCGGACGCCCGCGATCAAGGTGGCGCTGACCGTCAACATCCGCGGGCGCGGCCTGCGCACCATCCATGCCGAGGCCAAGACCGGTCGCCAGGACCCCGGCCTCGCCGTCGCCGGCGCCGTGCGGCAGGCTTTCGAGACCGCCATGCGGCTGCTGGTCTCCGACCGCAAGAGCCGCCCCAACCAGATCCAGCCCGTGCCGGTCTGAGGAACGGCGCCGCCGCGGCGGATCAACATTGACAAGCGGGACGCCTGTCCCGACATTCACGGCTCCGAGACACATGGTGGGGCGGCCGGCGACGGTCGCCCCACTGCGTTGCAGGCCCCCGACCCTCCTCTGCCCCGGACCGCAATGGCGACTGACGCTTCCCCTGCCCCGGCCGACCTTGCCTTCACCGACGCCGACGCCCTGGCGCGGGTGGCGGAGCGGTTTGCCGTGCGCCTGACGCCGCACCTGGAAGCGGCCATCGCCGAGGCGCCGACGGACGCGGCGCGGGCGGCGCTGGCGCGCCAGTTCGTGCCCTCGGCGGCGGAACTTGAGATCACGCCGGACGAGCGCGCCGACCCCATCGGCGATGACGTCCACAGCCCCGTGCCGGGCCTGGTCCACCGCTACCCGGACCGGGTGCTGCTCATGCCGGTGGAAGTCTGCGCCGCCTACTGCCGCTTCTGCTTCCGCCGGGCGGTGGTCGGCCAGGGCGACGGCCTGCTGCCCGATGCCGACCTGGACCGCGCCGTCGCCTACATCGCCGAGCGGCCCGACATCTGGGAAGTGATCCTGACCGGCGGCGACCCGCTGGTGCTCAGCCCGCGGCGGCTGAAGGCGCTGGTCGCACGGCTGGACGCCATTGCGCACGTCGGCGTCATCCGCCTGCATTCGCGCCTGCCCGTGCACGATCCCGCCCGCGTCACCCCGGCGCTGGTGGATGCGCTGGCGGCGGCGGCGGATTCGGCCGTCTGGCTGGCCGTTCATGCCAACCACGCCGCCGAGTTCACCGCCGAGACGCGCAACGCGCTCAGGCGCCTGTCCGGCGCCGGCATCCCGCTGGTGGGGCAGACGGTCCTTCTGCGCGGCGTCAACGACACGGCGGAGGCGCTGACCGACCTGTTCCGTGCCATGGTGCGCAACCGCATCAAGCCCTACTACCTTCACCATCCCGACCTGGCGGAGGGCACGGGCCATGTCCGCCTGCCGCTGGCCGAGGGGCGGCGGCTGGTGAAGGCCCTGCGCGGGACGGTGTCGGGACTGTGCCAGCCGACCTATGTCCTGGACATTCCGGGCGGCCACGGCAAGGTGCCGGTGGGGCCCGACGCCCTGCGCGACGATCCCGGCCACACGGATGCCACCATCGTGGAAGATCCCTGGGGCCGCCCGCACCGCTATCCGCCCGTGCCCGAGGGAGGCGCCTGACCATGCCCAGCATCCAGCGACACCGCGCCGCCGCCGGCCAGGGCCGCGGCCAGCGCGACCCGCTCCGCCGCGCCAAGGCCGAAAAGCCGGCCAAGGCCCAGGCCACCACGCCGTCCGCCGCCGCGCCGGACGCCGCTGCGCCCAGGGCCAAGGCCGCGCCCTCGCCCCGCAAGGCGGAGCCAGCCCGACCCACCGCCCCCGCCAAGCGCCCCAAGGCCGTCAAGCCCGAGGCCATGGGCAGGGCGCCGCGCAAGCCGCGCGTGGTGCGCGGCGCGCCGGAGCTGGAGCGCGAGGACAAGGCGCCGGCGCGCAAGGCGGACGCAAAGGGCCGCCGTCCGGCGCGCCACGGCCTGTCCGGCCCGCCGCGCCCGGCCGAGCCGCCCAAGGAGGCCGCCAGGCCGCCCGCCGTGCGCGAGACGCCCCGCCGCAAGCCGACGGAGGCGTCGCGCTACATCGCCTTCCACAAACCCTACGGCGTGCTCAGCCAGTTCACGGCGGAAAGCGGTCATCGGGCGCTGGCGGAGTTCGACCTGCCGCCGGGCGTCTATGCCGCGGGCCGGCTTGACATGGACAGCGAGGGCCTGCTTCTGCTGTCCAACGACGGCACCCTCATCAACCGCCTGCTCAGTCCCCGCCACGGGCACGAGCGCAGCTATCTGGTGCAGGTGGAGGGCGAGCCCGACGAGGCGGCCCTTCAGGCCCTGCGCGAGGGCGTGCGGGTGCGCGACTACGTCACGCGGCCGGCGCGGGTGGAAAAGCTGGAGGCCGCCCCCGACCTGCCGCCGCGCGACCCGCCCATCCGCGAGCGCCGCCACATCCCGACGACCTGGCTGAAGATCACGCTGACCGAGGGCCGCAACCGCCAGGTCCGCCGCATGACCGCCGCTGTCGGCCATCCGACGCTGCGGCTGGTGCGGGTGTCCATCGGCGCGCTGGACCTGGGCGACCTGCCGCGCGGGCGCTGGCGCGAGGTCAGGCGCAAGGACGTCCTGCCGCGCGGGTGATCCGTCCGGCACCGCTGCTGTCCACCTCCGCTCACAGCCCCGTCACCGCGCCGTCACGCGGCGGTGCGCGATCCCCCGACACGCCATCTACGTCTTGCGGAGGCGGCTGCGGGGCCTTGCCGTCGGCGGCGGGCGCGACTCGGGCCGGTGATACAGCTGAATCACTGCGGGCCGCGCGTGTTGCAGCGCGAGGCCGCCGCCGGCCCCCGATCACATCCGCGCGAGCCGCCGGCGCCCTTGTCGCCCAAAGGGCGCGGAAGCCTGCGGTCCATGGCGATACAGCGGGGCAACGTGTGATTCATCATCACTGCGCATGGGGTTGACGGCGCGGTCCGCATATTCCCATTTAAGAGCTGGAAGACGCGACCGGTGCCACGGCACCCGCGTTTTTTTGAGGATCGCATGGAACTCCATGGGGGGTAACGTCGTTCCCTTCTGTGAGGTCTATCTCGACTCTCTACTCTCTCACTCTCTCTCAAATACCTTCCCCCGCCGGTTCGCCGGCGGGGATTTTTTTTGCAGATTTGACACGCCCGCCCTACCTTAAAGCCTGTAGCGACAGGGGTCCGTCCCGCCCCCTTTCCCGACTGCCAAGCGTGCGGACACAGGCGCTTTTCCCCATGTACCGACAGACCACCCACGACATCACCATTGAAGTCCGGTCGGTCTTCCTCGAGGACCAGTCCTCGGTGGAGGAGAACCGGTTCGTCTGGGCCTATCAGGTGACCATCCGGAACGGCGGGGAGAAGACCGTCCAGCTTCTCAACCGCCATTGGCGCATCACAGACGCGCATGGCCATGTGCAGGAGGTGCGCGGGGCCGGCGTGGTGGGCGAGCAGCCCGTCATCCATCCCGGCGACTCCTACGAGTACACCAGCGGCACGCCGCTGACGACGCCGTCGGGGATCATGGTCGGCGCCTACGAGATGATGGACGAGGACGGCGACCACTTCGAGGCGGCCGTTCCCGCCTTCTCGCTGGACAGCCCGCACGACCGCACGGCGGTGAACTGAGCCGCCGCCGCCTCCGTATCGCCACCGATCGACGGTTGAAGAACTTGCCGACCGCCGGTCCCCGACCGATATGGGGCCCATCCGCCCGCGCCGACCGACGGCGCCGGCCGGAGCCGAGAGACTGGAGAGTGTGCCCGTGACCGAAGCCAAGCCCGTCAAGACGCCGTCCGCCCTGCGCGATTTCCGCGAAGGCGCCACCGCCACGGCCCCGCGCGCCACCGACTCCACCCCCGCCTCTGCCGCCGACGCCGGCCGCCCCTCGCGCGAGCAGGCCGAGGCCGCCATCCGCACGCTTCTGCGCTGGGCCGGCGACGACCCGACGCGCGAAGGGCTGATCGACACGCCCGCCCGCGTCGCCCGCGCCTACGAGGAGTTCTTCGCGGGCTACGGCGAGGACCCCGAAGACATCCTGCGCCGCACCTTCGAAGAAACCGACGGTTACGACGAGATGGTGCTTCTGCGCGACATCCGCATCGAAAGCCACTGCGAGCACCACATGGTGCCGATCATCGGCAAGGCGCATATCGCCTATCTGCCCGACCGGCGCGTGGTGGGCATCTCGAAGCTGGCGCGGGTGGTGGAAATCTACGCCAAGCGCCTGCAGATCCAGGAAAAGCTGACGGCCCAGATCGCCAACGCCATCAACGACGTGCTGCAGCCCAAGGGGGTCGCCGTCGTCATGGAAGCCGCCCACCAGTGCATGACCACGCGCGGCATCCGCAAGCCGGGCGTGACCATGGTCACCAGCCGCATGCTGGGCGCCTTCCGCGACAACCCGACGACGCGCCGCGAGTTCATGGCGCTGATTTCGGGCGACCGCGGCCACTTCTAGCAGCCGCACCGCACCGCACCGCGGACAAGTCATGGCGGCCCGGGCTTTTGCTCGGGCCGCGTGTTTGTGCGCCGCCGCGTTTCCCTTTACCCTCCTCGTGGTTGCCTGTAAGGAAACCGTATTCGCGCGCGGGAGTGGCGGGAGGCCAGGTGATCACCAACATAGATTTCCGGCCGGTGACCCTTATCATCGGTTGGCTGCTGCTTGTGCTTTCGGCCGGCATGATCCTGCCGCTGGTGGTGGACCTGTACGTCGGCAACCCCGACTGGCAGGTGTTCGCCATCGCCGGCGGGTTGGGCGTGTTCGTCGGAGCCGCGCTGGTGCTGACGAGCCGGGCGGCCGATCTTGTCTTTTCCCTGCGCCAGGCCTTTCTGGTGACCAACATGGCCTGGTTGTGCCTGCCGGCGTTCGCCGCCCTGCCCCTGTGGCTGGCGGGGCTGTCCTATACCGACGCCTTTTTCGAGGCCATGTCGGGCATCACCACCACCGGCTCCACCGTCATGACCGGCCTGGACCTGGCGCCGCCGGGGCTGCTGCTGTGGCGGTCGGTGCTGCAATGGCTCGGCGGCCTGGGCATCATCATCATGGCGCTGACCATCCTGCCCATGCTGCGCGTCGGCGGCATGCAGATGTTCCGCGTCGAGGCTTTCGAGGCACAGGAAAAGATCCTGCCGCGCGCCACGCAGCTGGCCGGCGCGCTGGTGGGCCTGTACATCGGCTTGACCTTCCTGACGGCCTTCCTGCTGTGGCTGGCGGGGCTTTCGGGGTTCGACTCCGTGGCCCACGCCATGACCACCATCGCCACCGGCGGCTATTCCACCCGCGATGCCTCCGTCGGCGCCTTCGACAGCGCCTTGGTGGACGCCATCATCACCTGCGGCATGATCACCGGCGGCATTCCCTTCCTGCTGCTGCTCCAGGCCCTGCGCGGCCAGGGTGGACGGCTGGTGCGCGACACCCAGGTGCATTGGTATCTCGGCAGCCTGGCCGTCGCCATCGTGCTGGTGACGTGGTGGCTGTGGGCCTACGACGGCTTCGACGTCGGCACGGCGCTGCGCTATGCGTCGTTCAACGTCACCTCCGTGATGACCGGCACCGGCTATGCCACCGCCGACTTCAATGCCTGGACGGGCTTTCCCGTGGTCGCGCTGTTCTGCCTGATGTTCGTCGGCGGCTGTGCGGGGTCGACCACCTGTGCCATCAAGATTTTCCGCTTCCAGATCCTCTACGAGACCGCCCGGATGCAGATCAAGCGGCTGCTCCAGCCGCACGGCGTGTTCATCCCCTACTTCAACCACCGCCCCATCCAGGCCGGCGTGGGCGAGGCGGTGATGGGGTTCTTCTTCCTTTATCTGCTGTCCTGCGCCTTCCTGGCCATGGCGCTGGGCCTGATGGGGCTGGACCTGGTGACGGCGGTCTCGGGCGCGGTGACCGCCATCAGCAACGTGGGGCCGGGGCTGGGCGACACCATCGGCCCGGCGGGCAACTTCGCGCCGCTGCCCGACGCGGCCAAGTGGCTGCTGGCCTTCGGGATGCTGCTGGGACGGCTGGAGCTGTACACCGTGCTGGTGCTGCTGCTGCCCCGCTTCTGGCGCGACTGAGACACGCTTTACGGGGGTGACGGCGGGCGTCGGCGCCCCCACATTTCAAGGGTCGTTCAACAAGGACGTCCGCCCATGCCCACGCTCGAACACGACAGTTCCGGCCGTTTGTCCCGCTTCCGCCTTGCGCCCATCACCGCGCGCGACACGATCCCGCTGCGCCATGCCGTTCTGCGCCCGATGCAGCCGCTGGAAGCCTGCCACTACGCCGGCGACGCCGCCGCCACCACCTACCACGCCGGCGCCTGGGCCGAGGGCGACCTGATCGGCGTCGCCTCGGTCTTCCGCGAGGCTGAGGACGGCTCCACCGACGGCCCCGACTGGCGCATCCGCGGCATGGCGGTGGAAGCCCCCTGGCGCGGCCAGGGCGTCGGAGCGGCGTTGCTGCGCGCCGTCATCGCCCACTGCGCGCTGCAGCAGGACGGCGGCCTTCTGTGGTGCAACGCCCGCACCGCCGTGGAGCCCTTCTACCGCCGCTTCGGCTTCGTGCGCGAGGGCCAGGAATTCGACCTGCCGCCGCTCGGCCCCCACATCCGCCTGCACCGTCCGCTGGGGATGATGGACCGCGCCTTGCGGATGTAGGGGCGGCACGCTCACACCTTGAACCGCTCCGGCAGGCCCTGGTCCCAATAGGGTTCGGGGCCGAAGCGGTCGGCCAGGAACCCGATGAACGCCCGCACCTTGGGCGCGACGAACCGCGCACTGGGATAGACCGCCCACACCGCCACGTCGGTGGCGATGCAGCAGTCGGGGAACAGCGGCACCAGGTCGCCGCGGGCCAGTTGCTCGCCGATGTCCCAGGTGGATTTGCGCGCGATCCCCAGCCCCTTGGCCACCGCGTCGCGCAGCACGCCCGCGTGGTTGGTTTTCAGCGAGCCCGAGACCCGCACGCTCCGGCGCCCCTGGGGCGTGTCGAAGTCCCACAGGTTCTGGTCGTTGTGGACCAGGCAGTTGTGGTCGACCAGATCCTGTACCCGCTGCGGCGTGCCCATGCGCGCCAGGTATTCGGGCGCCGCACAGACGATGCGGCGGTTGGGCGCGAGCTTGCGGGCGACCAGGGTGGAATCCTTCAGCGCCGCGATGCGGATGGCGCAGTCGAACCCCTCGTCCACGATATCCACCAGCGAATCCGCCATGTGCAGTTCCATGGTGATCTCCGGGTGGTCGCGCAGGAATTCCGGCACCAGGGGCGAGATGTGCATCAGCCCGAAGCTGGCCGGCACCGTCACCCGCAGATGCCCGCGCGGCGCCCCGTCGGCCCGCACCGCCGCCATGGCCTCCTCCATTTCCTCCAGCACCCGCAGGGCATGGGCGTGGAAGGCCGTGCCTTCCTCGGTCGGGGTGACGGCGCGGGTGGTGCGGTGCAGGAGCCGCGCGCCAACCCGTGTCTCCAGCCCGGCGATGCGCTTGGACGCCACCGCCGGCGACAGGCCCAGTTCCCGCCCCGCCGCCGACAGGTTTCCCGCCGCCACCGCCTTCACGAACAGGTTCAGGTCATCCAACTCCACGGCGCCGCGCTCCATCTTCAACAAATTGGAAAAGGTATTTCCATGGTAGCGGGGATTATCAAACGACGCGAGGCTTCCTATGTTGGGATCAACGGATAACGCAGTGACCAGGAGACCCCTCCCATGGAGCCCAAGCCCTTGTTCAGCGAGTATGCGAGTCGCGTCCCCACGCCGGCCGAACGGCGGCGCGCCATGGGCCGGGGACGGGCCGAGCGGTCGCGCGCCGCCTTCGCCATGGCCGCCAACCTGCGGTCCTGGCTTGCCGACGTGTTCCGCCCGCGCCAGCGCATCGTGGTGCCGCCCCGCGGCGACCTGCGCATCGTCGCCTGCACCGACTGCTGACGGCGCGCCCGGCGCGTCGATCTTTCGATCCGAAGACCTACTCCTCGCGGCATCGTGACCTGCGCGTCCGGTGCCGCATCTTGCGCGGCGGCCCGGCCTTGCGGACCATGACTCCGGCCAATCCCTGAGTTCCAAGGCCCGGATACCCGCCCATGCGCGTGCTGATCCTCTTCCTCCTCCTCGCCGGGGTGCTGGCGCCGGCGCTGTCCGATGGCGCCGGGCGGGCGCAGTCGATGGCGGTGGAGTCGATCGGTCCAGACGGCGTGATCCTCACCCGCTCCGGCACCCGGTACCGCGTGTCCGCCCAGGGCGGCCGGCTCGGCCTTGTGCCGGCGGCGCCGCCGCTGCCGGGGAACGGCCCGGATGCGCCCGGCCTGATCCCCCAGGGCCGGGCCGTGGAAGGCGACCGCGACATTGCCCTGGCGTGGTTGGCCCGGCCGACGCCGCGCTATGCCCACGGCGTCCTGGGCGATTCGCTGGAGGCCGCCGCCCTGCGGGTCCGGCCGGCCGACGGCGGCGGCATGGTGGAGCACGTCCTGCCCGAGACCCAGGTGTTCGAGGACCTGCACCCGCGGCTTGCCGACCTCGACGGCGACGGCCGCGACGAGGTGATCGTGGTGCGGGCCCATGAGGACCGGGGCGCGGCGGTGGCCGTCTACGGCCTGCGCGACGGCGCGCTGGCGCCGCTGGCCGCGACCGAGCCCCCGGGCATTCCCAACCGCTGGATCAATCCGGTGGGCGCGGCGGACTTCGACGGAGACGGCCGCATGGAGGTGGCGGCGGTGGAAACACCGCACATCGGCGGCATCCTGCATGTGTGGGAGTGGCGCGACGGCGCCCTGCACCATCAGGGCTCCATGGCCGGCGTCTCCAACCACGCCATCGGCACGCCCGTGCTGGACCTGCACGCCATCGCCGACATGACCGGCGACGGCCGCCCCGACATCCTGCTGCCCGACCAGCCGCGCACCAGCCTGCGGGTGCTGACGGTGACGCCCGAGCGCATTCGCGAGGCGACGCGCGTCAGTCTGCCCGGTGCCCTGGGCACCCGCATCGTGGCGACGGGTCATGGGTTCGTGATGGGGACCACTGGCGGCGAACTGGCCGTGGTGCCGCTGCGTCCGTGATGGCGCCCGCCCCTGCGGCGTGAGCCAAGGGCGCGGTCAGCGCCCGCCCGGCGCCTGAGGGGCAGAGGAAAAACGAGCCGGTGGTAGGGGCAGGGGGACTCGAACCCCCAAGGCCGAAGCCACTCGATTTTGAGTCGAGCGCGTCTACCAGTTCCGCCATGCCCCCATCGGGACCGGCCCGAAGACCGCTGTTCTACACCGCCCGCGCCAATGCCGCAACGGTCCTCGGCGTTGCCCGACGCCGGGCAAGCTGCTACACGACGGACAACGCCCACGCAACGGAGCCTTCCCGCGTGCTGCAACGGACCTACGACTGGACCATGCGCCAGGCTGCACAGCCCCACGCCCTGTGGACGCTGGCCCTGATCTCCTTCATCGAAAGCTCGATCTTTCCCATCCCGCCGGACGTGCTGCTGATTCCCATGGTGCTGGCGGCGCGCGAAAAGGCGTGGAAGATCGCCGGCGTCTGCGCCGTTGCCAGCGTCACCGGCGGCTATGCCGGCTATGCGGTTGGTTTTTTCCTGTACGAGAGCATCGGCGAGCCCATCCTGGCCTTCTACGGCTACCTGGAAAAGTTCACGGACTTTCAGGCCCTGTACAACGAATGGGGCGCGTGGATCGTCGGCATGGCGGGTTTCACGCCGTTTCCCTACAAGGTCATCACTATCGCCAGCGGCGTGACGCAGCTGGACCCGGTGGTGTTCGGCGTGGCCTCGGCCATCAGCCGCACGGCGCGGTTCTTCCTGGTCGCCGCGCTGCTCTGGAAGTTCGGGCCGCCGATCCGCATCTTTATCGAGAAGCATCTGGGCAAGCTGACGATTCTGTTCTTCGTGCTGCTGTTCGGCGGCTTCGCCCTGCTGAAGTTCCTGTAATCATGGCCGTCGCGATGACGCTTCCCAACGCCCGCCTCGTGCCGCTTGCCATTCTGGCCGTCTGCGCCGCCGCGCTGGGCGGGGCGCTGTTCCTGGAGCATGTGCTGGACGTGCAGCCCTGCATCCTGTGCCTGTGGCAGCGCGTGCCCTTCGCGGTGGCGGGCGTTCTGGCCGCGGTCGCCCTGCTGCCGGGGCTGGGGCCGCGCGTGCGGCGGGCGATCGTGGCGGTCTGCGGTCTGGTGTTTCTCGTAAACATGGGCATCGCGGGCTTTCACGTCGGCGTGGAGCAGCACTGGTGGGAAGGCACCGCCCAGTGCGCCGCCCCGACCGGCGGAGCGCCGCAAAGCCTGGCCGAGATGCGCGCAGCGCTGGAAAGCCCGCCGCAACTGGCCCGGTGCGATGAAGTCGCCTGGTCCCTGTTCGGCATCTCGCTGCCCGGCTACAATGTTGTTCTGAGTTTGGTGCTCGGCGCCGCGTCGCTTTTCGCCGCACGCCGGGCCGCGTTGTGGAACGCCCGCTGAAGGACTGTCGAGGAAGCTGCCCATGTCCACGCACGAGACCCGCGCCAACCTGAAGCGCACCGTCGAGAACCGCCTGCCCGGCGACCCGGACCGCGAGCAGTTCCTCGAACGCCTGTGCCGCGTCAACCAGGCCGGCGAGTACGGCGCGGTGCGCATCTACTCGGGCCAGATCGCGGTGCTGGGCCGCACCAAGATCGGCCCGACGCTGCGCCACATGCTGGACCAGGAAAAGGAACACCTGCGCTACTTCACCGACGAGGTGGGCAAGCGCCAGGTCCGTCCGACGGTGCTGCAACCCCTGTGGCACGTCATGGGGTTTGCGCTGGGCGCAGGCACCGCTCTGATGGGCGAGAAGGCCGCCATGGCCTGCACCGTGGCCGTGGAAGAGGCCATCGACGAGCACTACGCCGAACAGCGCGAGAAGCTGGGCGACGACGAGCACGAGCTGAAGGAGACGGTGGAGCGCTTCCGCCTGGAAGAGCTGGAGCACCGCGACATCGGCTACGAGCACAAGGCCGAGCAGACGCCGGGCTACAACCTGCTCTACGGGCTGGTGCGCAACGGGTCCAAGTTCGCCATCTGGCTGAGCACCAGAATCTGAACGAGGGGGTCCGGGGGGGTCGCGCCGATCCCCCGACCGCCTATGCTCCCTCCCCTCCCACACCGCAACTTCGCACCGCACAACGGCATTGACTTCCGGGGCGCGGTCGGGCCATCTATGCCGATCGTTTCGCCGCCGCAAGGCGGTTTGAAATTTTATTGCTGACCATTTTGGGAGGACAGACGGATGAGCTTCACCGTGGCCGAACCGGCGCCGCCGCGCCTGAATCGCAGCGAACAGGCGGTTCCAGGCTCCAACACCCGGTTCCTGGAGAAGGCCGCCGCGGGCGATGCCGACATGGTGTTCCTGGACCTGGAAGACGCCGTCGCCCCCTCCGAGAAGGCCCAGGCGCGCAAGAATATTATCGAGGCGGTGAACGACCTGGACTGGGGCGGCAAGACCATCTCGGTGCGCATCAACGGTCTTGATACCCATTACATGTACCAGGACGTGATCCAGATCATGGAAAACGCGGTCGACAAGATCGACCTCATCATGATTCCCAAGGCCGGCACGGCGTCCGACATCTATGCGGTGGACATGCTCTGCACCCAGATCGAGCAGGCCAAGGGCTGGACCAAGAAGGTCGGCTTCGAGATGATCATCGAAACCGCGCTCGGCATGCAGAACGTCCACGAGATCGCCGCGGCGTCGAAGCGCAATGAAAGCCTGCACTTCGGCGTGGCCGACTACGCCGCCTCCACGGCCGCGCGCACGGTGGGCATCGGCGGGCCCAACCCGAACTATGGCGTGCTGACGGACGCGGACGACTCCGGCAACCGCGACTTCCACTGGGGCGACATGTGGCACTATGCCATCGCCCGCATGGTGGTCGCCGCGCGCGCCAACGGCCTGCGCCCCATCGACGGCCCGTTCGGCGATTTCTCCGACCCCGAGGGCTACAAGGCCCAGGCGCGCCGCGCCGCCATTCTGGGCTGCGAGGGCAAGTGGGCCATCCATCCCAACCAGGTGGCGCTGGCCAACGAGATCTACAGCCCGTCCGACAAGGACGTCGCCCAGGCCCAGGCCATCCTGGACGCCATGGAAGAGGCGCAGAAGGCCGGCCAGGGCGCGGTGACGCTCAACGGCAAGCTGATCGACATCGCGTCGATCAAGCAGGCCCAGGTGCTGGTCAAGATGGCCGAGCAGATCAAGGCCGCCGGCCGGTAAGGAGGCCCGCACCACAGGCACGAGACAACCCGGCCGGGGCACCCTTCGGCCGGGTTCCTCCGTTTTTGGGGCTTCCCCGCGGCGCTGCCTATGGTATCCCTTGGGCCGCTTGAAGCGACGAACCAGGACGCCATGAATTTTCTCGACTTCGAAAAGCCCATCGCCGAACTGGAAGGCAAGATCGCCGATCTGCGCCACCTGTCGGACGACGACGGCATCAACATCGCCGACGAGGTCGCCCGCCTTCAGGCGAAGGTGGAAAAGCAGCTCAAGGCCACCTACGCCAAGCTCAGCCCTTGGCAGAAGACCCAGGTCGCGCGCCACCCCGACCGGCCGCACTGCCTGGACTACGTGCGCCAGTTGATCGAGGATTTCGAGCCGCTCGCAGGCGACCGCACCTTCGCCGAGGATCATGCCATCGTCGGCGGCGTCGGGCGGTTCCGCGGCCGCAGCGTCATGGTGATCGGCCAGGAAAAGGGCCATGACACCGAAACGCGCGTGAAGCACAACTTCGGCATGGCCATGCCCGACGGCTACCGCAAGGCCCGCCGCCTGATGCGCATGGCCGACCGTTTCCGGCTGCCGGTCATCACGCTTGTCGACACCGCCGGCGCCTACCCCGGCGTCGCGGCCGAGGAACGCGGCCAGGCCGAAGCCATCGCGCGCGCCATCGAGACGTGCCTCGACATCCGCGTGCCGCTGGTGTCGTGCATCATCGGCGAGGGCGGATCGGGCGGCGCCATCGCGCTGGCCTCGGCCAATTCCGTTCTGATGCTGGAGCATTCCATCTATTCGGTCATCAGCCCCGAGGGCTGCGCCGGCATCCTGTGGCGGTCCGGCGACCAGGCCCAGGCCGCCGCCGAGGCGCTGAAGCTGACCGCCCAGGACCTGCACCGCCTGAAGGTGATCGACGAGATCGTGCCCGAGCCGCTGGGCGGCGCCCATCGCTCGCGCAAGGCCGCCATCGAGTCGGTCGGTGACGCGCTGGAGCGCCACCTGTCGAAACTGATCCCGACGGAAGGCGGCGTCCTGCGTGCGCGGCGCCGGGACAAGTTCATCGAAATGGGCCGCAACGGCCTGGAATAAGCGTACGCCGGTGGCCGGCCCCGGCCGGCCACCGCCGACGCCCTTACACGTCCAGCGACATCTGCCGCGCGTCCGGCGCGGACCTTCGGCGGCCGCCCCGGTTGGCGATGCCGCTTTTCCGGCTGCCGTGGCGGGCCTGAATGGCGTCGGCCTCCGCCCGGAACACATCGGACTTGCGCAATGCATGCATCCCCTCGCGCGCCCGCCGCGCCGCCGCCTCGTGGTCGACCACCGGCGGCGGATAGCCGGTGGCGGCAAGGCCGCAGTCGGCGCGTTCGATGGGGGACAGGTGCCAGGGCGCATGGATCAGCGGCGCCGGAACGGACGCCAGTTCGGGCACCCAGCGGCGGATGAAGGTGCCGTCGGGATCGTGCTCGCGGGACTGCTTCACCGGATTGTAGACGCGCAGCGTATTGATGCCCGTGGTGCCGCTCTGCATCTGCACCTGGTTCCAGTGGATGCCCGGCTCGTAGTCGGTGAACAGACGCGCGAGGTGCAGCCCCGGCGCGCGCCAGTGCAGCCACAACTGGTATGCCGCGAACGAGGTCAGCATCGCCCGCATGCGGAAGTTGATCCACCCGGTCCGCGTCAGAAAGCGCATGCAGGCGTCCACGAAGGGAATGCCGGTGCGCCCCGCCGCCCAGGCGTCGAACAGCGCCGGGTTGAAGGCATCCTCCCGCAGGCCGTCGTGGCCCCGGTGAACATTGCCGACCTCGTGCGCCGGCGCGTCCTCCAGCTTCTGGATGAAGTGGCAGTGCCAGTGCAGCCGTGCGGTGAAACTGTCCAGCGCCCCGCCGCCCATGCCGCCGGAGCCTGACCGTCGCCGGCGCCACGCCGCCTGCGTCACTTCGCGCAGGGACACGGTGCCGAAGGCCAGATGGGGTGACAGGCGCGAGCACGTGTCGGGCGCGGTGAGCGGGCTCGACATGCCGCGCCGGTAGTCCGCGCCCCGGCCGTCCAGAAAACTGTCCAGCAACGCCAGCGCCGCCGCCCGGCCGCCGCCCTGCCGGCCGGGGCACGGGTCGGCGGCGACGGGAACGGCGTCCGGCAGCGGGCCGGGATCGAGTCCCGGCACCGGCGTCAGGGCACCGGGCATCGGCGTCGGCGTCAGGGGCCGCGCCATGAACCCGTCCCACCGCCTCGCCCAGCCGTCGCGGCGCTTGAGGCCCCGCACGACGCCCGTCTGCGGCAGCTCCGTCCACCGGATGCCGTGGGACCGGGCCCAGGCGGCGACGGCGCGGTCGCGGGCATAGGTCCAGGCATTGCCCGTCTCCTCGTGCGACCACAGACCGGCGATGCCCGGCGACGCGCGCAGGTCCTCAAGCACCTCCGTCACCGCGCCCACCCGCACCACCAGCGGTGCTCCCAGGGCGGCCAGCGACCGGCGCAGGTCCATCAGGCACTCGCGCAGGAAGGACCATTGGCGGCCGGAGGCGTCGGGCTGGCGCCACAGATCGGGCTCGATCACGTACAGCGGGACGACCGCTCCCGCCGCCGCCGCGCGGGCGAGCGGGGCATGGTCGGCGACGCGCAGGTCGCGCTTGAACCAGACAATGTGAACGGGGCGGCTCATGGCGGGCGGTCTACGCCGCCGCCGCCGCGCCGGATCAGCCGCCGCCGGCGCAGCGCGCAAGGACGTCGCGGCCCAGGCGCGCGAGTTCCGGCGCGGTCAGGGACCGATGGCTGTCACGCAGCAGCGAATCGAGACAGGCCTGGGGCGTGCCGGAGTCGTCCGGGCCCGCGAAGCCGCCTTCCAGCGGGTCCAGCGTCACCCAGGCCAGGTCGTCGCCCACGAACGTGGCCTTGCCGACGCAGCAGATGGCGCAGGAGGCGATGTCGTCGTAGGCCTCGAACGGCACGTCCTGCTCGCCGAGCGCCAGCGCCAGAAGGTCGTAGGGGGTGATGTTCACCGACCCCGCCACCGTACCGCCCGCCACGGCCGCCGCGGCAACCCCGCCGTTGCAGCGGTCGCCGCCCATGTGGGTCTCCACCAGGTGCAGGCGGTCGCCGTCGCGCCGGACGGTCTGGACGTCGGTGAACTGGCCGCTGCCGCCGCCGTGGTGATAGGTCTCCACCACATGCCCGGCCTCGGTCTCGCCCAGGTAGCGCCAGGCGACCCAGCCGCGGATGCCGGCGTCTTCCGGCAGATCGGCCAGCCGGTAGGTGTAGCCGTGCCAGCCGGCCTCCGCGTTCGCCCCGCGCTCCACAGGAATGATGTGGTCGGCCTCGCCGCAGGTGGTCACGTCGACCGTGGGTGCGTCCATCCACGAGTCGAAGCACAGCGGGTCCAGCGGCGCGCCGTCGTGCATCAGGTCCGGCGGCACGGCATCGGCCGCCACGGCCGGCGCCGGAGCTGCGGCCGCCACCACCGCCATCGCCGCCACAACCGCCGCAACGGCGCCAACTGCCTGAACGCGCATGGCCTTTTCCTCCCCTGGTCCGACCGTTCCAGGCGAGTGTAGCAGCCCGGCGATCGCTTTTCCCGCGCAAGGACATGCTTTTTTGGTGGTCGCCGCTATATTCAGGCGGATATAACGGTAACCATCAAAGCCCCGGAGAGGGAGCGGACGTCCCCAGCCGACGATCCGACTACGGGAACAGGAGAGCTTCATGATGGACCGCTTCATGGGTTGGGGGTGTCTGGGGCGCTGGGCCGCCGCCGCCTGCCTCACCTGGGGCCTGGCCTTTGGCGCCGGGGCGACCGCCGCTTCCGCCGCCGGGACCAGCCTTTTCGCCGCCGCCTCGACCACCAACGCCATGCAGGACGTGATCGCGGCGTTTACCGAGGCGACGGGCACCGCCGTCACCCCGTCCTTCGCGTCGTCGTCGACGCTCGCCAAGCAGATCGAGCAGGGCGCCCCGGCCGAGATGTATGTGCCCGCCAACCCGCGCTGGATGGACTATCTGGAAGAGGCCGGCCTGCTGGTCGACGGCACCCGCGCCGATTTGCTGGGCAACGCGCTGGTGTTGATCGCGCCGGCCGATTCGCCGCTGGAAAACGTGACGGTCGACGCCGGCCTGGACCTGGCCGCCCTGCTGGACGGCGGACGGCTGTCCGTCGGCGATCCCGACCATGTGCCTGCCGGCATGTACGCCGAGGACGCGCTGAAGAGCCTCGGCCTGTGGGACACCGCCGCGCCGGCCCTCGCGCGTGCCAACGACGTGCGTGCCGCGCTGGCGCTGGTGGAGCGCGGCGAGGTGCCGCTCGGCATCGTCTACTCCACCGATGCGGCCATCAGCGACGGTGTCAAAATCGTCGGCATTTTCCCCGAAGGCAGCCACAAGGCCATCACCTATCCGGTGGCGCTGGTGGCGGACTCGCCGGCGGCTCGCGCCCTGCTGGCCTTCCTGGGAAGCGAGACGGCGGCGGAGATCTTCGCCCGCCACGGCTTCCGCACGACATCCGCCCCAGGCCAGTGATGGAGGCGCTGACCCTGACGGACCTGGAGCGCGAGGCCCTGAGCCTGAGCCTCCGGGTCTCCCTCTGGGCGGTGGCGGGCAGCCTGCCGCTCGGCATCGCCATCGCCTGGCTGCTGGCGCGGCGGGACTTCCCCGGCAAGGTGCTGGTGGACGGACTGATCCACATGCCGCTGGTGCTGCCGCCGGTGGTGACGGGCTATGTGCTGCTGGTGACGCTGGGACGGCGCGGCGTGGTCGGTGAATATCTGTATGACTGGTTCGGCATCCAGTTCGCCTTCACCTGGAAGGCCGCCGCCATTGCCTCGGCGGTCATGGCCTTTCCGCTCATGGTGCGCGCCATCCGCCTTTCAATGGAAGCCGTCGACCGCGGGCTGGAGCAGGCGGCGCGGACGCTGGGTGCCTCGCCGATCCGGGTGTTCGCCACGGTCACCCTGCCGCTGGTGGGGCCGGGTGTGCTGACGGGGTTGATCCTGGCGTTTGCGCGGTCGCTGTCGGAATTCGGGGCGACCATCACCTTTGCCTCCAACATTCCCGGCGAGACGCGCACGCTGCCGCTGGCGCTCTACACGCTGACCCAGGTCCCCGGCGGCGACGCGGCGGCCTTCCGGCTGTGCGTTATCTCCGCCGTGCTGGCCCTGGCGGCCCTGGTGGCATCGGAGCTTCTCGCCCGCCGCATGCAGAAACGGCTGAAGGGCTGAAGGGGGCGTCATGCTCGATGTATCGGTACGCAAGCGGCAGGGCGATTTCCTTCTGGACGCCGCCTTTGATTCCCCGGCCGCCGGGGTCACGGCGCTGTTCGGCCGGTCGGGATCGGGCAAGACGTCGGTCATCAACATGGTGGCGGGCCTGAGCCGTCCCGACGAGGGCCGCATCGCGGTGAACGGGGCGGCGCTGTTCGACTCGGCCGCCCGCGTCGACCTGCCCATGGACCGGCGGCGCTGCGGCTACGTGTTCCAGGACGGTCGCCTGTTCCCGCACATGACGGTGCGCGCCAACCTGACCTACGGCATGAAGCTGGTGCCGTCGGCGCGGCGGGTGATCGCCTTCGACGACGTGGTGGGTATGCTGGGCATCGCGCCCCTGCTCGACCGCCGGCCGGCCAGGCTGTCGGGCGGCGAGAAGCAGCGCGTCGCCATCGGCCGGGCGCTGCTGACCAGTCCGCGGCTCCTGCTCATGGACGAGCCGCTGGCCGCGCTCGACGAGACGCGGAAGGGCGAGGTTCTGCCCTTCATCGCCGACCTGCCCAAGCATTTCGCCATTCCCGTTCTCTACGTCAGCCACTCGCTGGACGAAATCCTGCGGCTGGCCGACACGCTGGTGCTCATGGACGGCGGCAAGGCAGTGGCGGCGGGCCCGGTGGAGGATGTGGTGGGGGAACTGCACCTGTCGGGGGCGGTGGACGCGGCCGAGGCCGGGGCCGTGCTGACCACGACGGTGCAGGCCCACGATGCCGCCCACCACATGACCCTGCTGGCTTTTCCCGGCGGACGGCTGTCGGTCCGGCGCATGGACCTTCCGGTGGGCGCGGCGGTGCGCGTGCGCATCCGGGCCGGAGAGGTGGGCATCGCCCTCAGCCCGCCGCGCGACACCAGTTTCCAGAACGTCTTTCCCGCGGTGATCCGCGAGATCGGGCCGCCGCAGGAGGGCCAGGTGGACGTGCGGCTGGATGCCGGCTGCACGGTGTGGGCCCGCATCACCACGCGCGCGCTGGAAACCATGGCCCTGCAGCCGGGGCAGGTGGTGCATGCGCTGGTCAAGTCCGTCGCGCTGACCCGCGCCGACGTCGCCGGACACGAAGCCCCGCCCCCGCAGCGGGCGGCGGGGTAGGCCTCACAGCCGCCGGCTTGTCTCCAGCAGGTCGTCGATCAGCGCCGTCACCTGCCGCCAGTGGCTGGCCTCGGCGCCGGGGTCGAGGCAGGCGCGCAGCCCGGCGGCTAGGTCCCGCAGGGTCTGGCGCTGGCACTCCGGCAGCCGCGGCCGGCGCCCGAGGGAGAAGAAAATGGCGCCAAGAGCCTCGGCCGCGCGGGTGTCGCTCGATTCGCGGCGCACGGTCAGCAGGCCCTGCCGGATGATCCCGTCCACGGTGCGCGCCCGCCAGGCAGCGGCCGGAGGCAGGCGCTGAGGAGGTTGATGCGTCAGCGGCGCGGCGGCGGTGACGCGGGCGGCAACTGGTTGGGTGCGGTCGGACATGCATGGCTGCCGGCGAATGACGGACGTCATTCACCGGCAGCAAGCGCCGTGCCGACTCTCAACAGCTTGGACTTGTTCTGATTCCAGCGGGGTGTCGGTGCCGCCGTTCGCGATCCGCAAGGCATTCCGCGAGCCGCCGACTGCGATGCGCAACGCAACGCGGCCCGCCCGTCACTCTCCCACGACGCGCAGGAACACCCGTTCCTCGGCCTCTTCCAGGTGGCTCATGGCTGCAAGGAAGTCCTCGCGCGTCGCCACGTATTCTCCGACGGCCTCCACCAGACAGTCCTCGACATGGTGGCCCGAGCGCGCCGCCAGAGCCCGCAGGCGCTCCGCCAAGCCGCTGCCCAAGGTCAATTCGAACGTCTCTGCGTCCTTCACCCGTTCCACTCCCCGCGTGTGGTCCTCGTTCATCGGCGATGCTCTTTTCCGTCCTGGCGGTCCCGGCTCTGATGTCTGCCCGTCACGGCCGGGTTGCGTCAGGGAGCGGAACTCTACATTTTCTTCCCGCATCGCAAAAGGCCGAGTAGCGGAAAGTTGCAGCCCTCCCTAAGCCTAACGATCCACGACTCCCGGATCATGCACGAGTCGCCGCGATTGAGCGCGGGCGGGAGAATGCGCGTCAAGGGCGCCGTTCGCGCCGGTCTCGATGCGCTCGACGGCGGCTTCCTGATGGCCGGAAAACGCGCGGGACGTGGCGGCGCAAGGCCCGACTCGGAAAGCCGGGCCGACGGGCGCCGAGGCGGGAACGGGCCGGCCGCCAAGGGACGCTCGGGCGGCGGTCCCGGCGGACGCGGCGGCGGAAAGCGGGGCGACGGCAGGAAAAAGAAGGCCGCACCGAAATCGCGCCGCCGCACATGGGGCTGGCGGCTCGCCCGCTGGACCCTGGTCGCCGGCATATGGGGCTTCGTCATCGGCCTGGGCGTGCTGGCGTGGTTCGCCTACGACCTGCCGCGCGTCGACGACGTGGAGGCCATGACCCGCCAGCCCGGCGTCACGGTGGTCGCCGCCGACGGCTCGCGGGTGGCCAGCTTCGGCGACGTCTACGGCGCGGTGGTCACCGTGGACGACGTGCCGCCCTACCTGCCCCAGGCCATCCTGGCGACGGAGGACCGGCGGTTCTACGAGCATTTCGGCCTGGACGTCTTCGGCCTGGCGCGCGCCACGATCGCCAACCTGCGCGCCGGGCACGTTGTGCAGGGCGGGTCGACCATCACCCAGCAGGTCGCCAAGAACCTGTTTCTCACGCACGAGCGCACCATCAAGCGCAAGGTGCAGGAGGTGTTGCTGGCCCTGTGGCTGGAGCAGAACTTCACCAAGGACGAAATCCTGACCATCTACATGAACCGCGTCTACCTGGGCGCCGGCGTGCACGGGATGGAAGCCGCGGCGCAACGCTATTTCGACGTCCCGGCCAGGCGCGTGAGCCTCTGGCAGGCGGCCGTGCTGGCCGGGCTGATGAAGGCGCCCAGCCGCTACAATCCCGCCGCCAATCCCGAACTCGCCGCCCGGCGCGGGCGCGAGGTGCTGGGCAACCTGGTGGAGGCCGGATACCTGACGGCCGGGCAGGCCGAGAGGGCCGCCGAGGGGTTGCAGGTGGCGGGGCTGGACCGGGCGCGGCCGGGCCGCTATTTCGCCGATTGGGTGATGGACGACCTGGAGGGCTACATCGGCCGCGTGCAGCAGGACCTGACGGTGGTCACCACGCTGGACCCCGGCATTCAGCGGGCCGCGGAGGATGCCCTGTCGGCGGCTTTGGCGCGCGAGGGCAAGCTTCAGACCGTGGGCCAGGGCGCCGTGGTGGTGCTGGACACCGACGGTGCGGTGCGCGCCATGGTGGGCGGGCGGTCCTACGCCGCCAGTCAGTTCAACCGCGCGACCCAGGCCATGCGCCAGCCGGGCAGCGCCTTCAAGCCCTTCGTCTTCGCGGCGGCGGTGGAGGGCGGGTTGGGCCCGGCCACCGTCATGGCCGATGAACCGGTGACGGTGGACGGCTGGAGCCCGCGCAACTTCGACGGCCGCTATCTCGGCGCCATCACCCTGACCGACGCCATGGCGCGGTCGGTCAACACGGTGGCGGTGAAGGCGGCGCAGGAGGTGGGCGTGGACGCCGTGACCCGGACCGCGCGCCGCTTCGGCGTCACCACGCCCATTTCCGACAACCTGTCCATCGCGCTCGGCACCTCGGAGACGACGCTGCTGGACCTGACGGGCGCCTATGTCCCCTTCGCCAACGGCGGCTGGGGTGTGGTGCCCCACGGCATCGTTGAAATCCGCACCCGTGACGGCCGCGTGCTCTATCGCCGGTCCGGCGGGGGCACGGGGCGCGTCGCGCGGCCGGAGGTGATCTCGGACATGAACACCATGATGACCGCCGTCGTCTCCAATGGCACGGGCTCGGCGGCGGACCTGCCGGGCCGGCCGGAGGCTGGCAAGACCGGCACCAGCCAGGACAGCCGCGACGCCTGGTTCGTGGGCTACACGGCGCATTACGTGACGGGGGTGTGGATGGGCAACGACGACGGCACGCCCACCGCCGGCGTCACCGGCGGCGGCCTCCCGGCCAGGGTCTGGCACAAGGTGATGGATGCGGCGGAGCAGGGGCTGCCGGCACGCGCTCTGCCGTGAGGAGGGAGTTGCGTCCCTCGGCGGGTCCGGCGATGATGGGCCCATGACAGCGGCCATTCGAACCCGCATGGATGTGGTACGCGAGCGCCAGACGGCCGCTCGCCGAGCGCGGGCGGTGGCGGCGGTGCACGCCATCGTCGGCGTACGGGGCGTTGGGGATCGAGACCCGGGTGTTCGGGTCGCTGGCCTCGGGCCGCTTCGGCGTGGCGTCGGACATCGACCTCGCGGTCACTTGCCCGCGCGACCGCAAATGCACCATTGAAAGCCACGCACAAGAGATTGCTGGCGACATTCCGGTGGAGGTCGTCTGTCTGGACGAACTGCTGTCTGGACGAACTGCTGTCTGGACGAACTGCGCGACCCCTGGAAAACCGGCATCCCGACGGAGATGGCCGATGCTGCCGGCCTTCATTGACCTGTTTGCCGATCTCGACGACCTGGTGAAGCCGGAGGCCGGCATGCTGGCGGAGGCGTCCTCATGACACCCCGCTATCCACTGGCATCGCGCCGCGCGTTGCGCTAGCTTGCCGGGCATGGACACGTTGCCGTTCTCCTTGCCGACGTTCGATCGCGGATGGGTGTGGCTGGTGGGCGCCGGGCCGGGGGATCCGGGCCTGCTGACCCTGCTGGCTGCCCATGCGCTCGGCCATGCCGACGTGGTGGTCTATGACGCGCTGGTGGACCAGGGCGCGCTTGCGCTCGCCAATCCGGACGCGGAACTGGTCTACGCCGGCAAGCGGGGCGGAAAGCCCAGCCCCAGGCAGCCCGACATCACCAACAGCCTCATCGCGCTGGCGCTGGAGGGCAAGAAGGTGCTGCGGCTGAAGGGCGGCGATCCCTTCGTCTTCGGGCGCGGCGCGGAGGAAGCGCGCGCGCTGTCGCAGGCGGGGATTCCCTTCCGCGTGGTGCCGGGTGTGACCGCCGGCGTCGGCGGGCTGGCCTATGCCGGCATTCCCGCCACGACGCGCGACACCAACGCCGCCGTCACCTTCGTCACCGGCCATGCCTCCACCGGCGAGGTGCCCGACGGCATCCGCTGGCCGGAGCTGGCCAAGGGCAGCCCGGTCATCGTCTTCTACATGGCGCTCAAGCACCTGCCGACCATCGTCGAGCGGCTGATCGACGGCGGCCGCGACCCCGCCGACAGCGCCGCCGTGGTCGCCAGCGCCGCCACGCCCGAGCAGCGCGTGGTCACGGCCCCGCTCAAGGACCTGGCCGACGCCGCGGCGCGCGAGGGCATCGCCCCGCCGGCCATCGTGGTGGTGGGCAGGACGGTGGATTTCCGCGAACACCTGGACTGGTGGACGCCCGCGCCCGCCGCCGCGCCGCCGTCGACGGCCGTGCGCACGGTGCTGGACGCGGAGGACAAGACGGTCGCACGCGCCGGCTGAACGCGGCGGCGGTTGCGGAATATCATGGCCCCTTCATAGTCTGGGGGTGATGCTGTGGCGCTTCCGGCGGGCGCCACGCGCAGACCAGGACCGCCGGACCACAGGCCATCACAGCCGCTTTCGCAGGACCGCCGACCGTGGACCAGAACGCCCTCATGACATCGCTCGCCGCCGGCCTCAGCCATTGCGAGGCCGTCTTCACCGAGCGCGGCAGCCTGCTCGTCAGCCTGGTCATGGCCGGGCTGATCGGCGGGCTGACCCACTGCACCGGCATGTGCGGCCCCTTCGTCCTAAGCCAGGTCACGAGCCGGCTGGAAAACATCCCGGCCAGCAGGATGCGCGAGTGGCACCGGCTGACGGGCGCCGCACTCCTGCCCTACCAGCTCGGCCGCACCACGACCTACGCCGCCCTGGGCGCGGCGCTGGCGCTGGCCGCCGGGTCGCTGGGCGACATGCAGGGGCTGCGGTGGCTGTCGGCGGGCCTTCTGGCGCTGGCGGCGCTGTTGTTCCTGGGCTACGCCATTCCCAAGCTGAAGATGGCCCTGCCCGGCGGGCGGCAGGCGGAAAGCTGGTGGTCGGCCAAGGTGGGACGCGCCGCCCGGCCGCTGTTCTCCACGCCGACGGGCTGGCGCGGCTATGCGTTGGGGCTGATGCTGGGCTTCATCCCCTGCGGCCTGCTCTATGGCGCGCTGGCGGCGGCGGCCTCCAGCGGCGATCCGGTGGCGGGCGCCTTCGGCATGATCGCCTTCGCGCTGGGCACCATGCCGGCGCTGTTCGGCGTCGGGATCGCCGGCCATCTGGCCGGGCAGCGGTGGAGCGGCCTCGTCGCCAAGGTGGCGCCGGCCCTGTTGCTGCTCAACGCCGGAGTCCTCACATACCTGGCGGTGACCATGGTCGCCTGACGCCCCTCCTTTGCGATCGAAGAGACCTGCCATGAACATGAAGACCGTCCTTGGAATCGTTGCCGCCCTGGTGGTCGTGGTCGCCATCGGCCTGGGACCGCGCCTGGCTCACTGGTTCGGTGTGGCCGTGCCCGGCGCCTCGACCAGCGAGACCACCGCCGCCGTCTCCATCGGCGGCCCGTTCGAGCTGGTGAATGGCGCCGGCGAGACCGTCACCGACAAGGATTTCCGGGGCAAATGGATGCTGGTCTACTTCGGCTACACCTTCTGCCCCGACGTCTGCCCCACCAGCCTGGGCACCGTGGCCGCCGCGCTGGACGGCCTGGACCCGGAGACGGTGGAGAAGATCACGCCGGTGTTCATCACCGTCGATCCCGAGCGCGACACGCCCGAGGCGGTGGGCAAGTACGTTTCGCACTTCCACCCGGACATGGTGGGCCTGACGGGCTCGCCGGAGCAGGTGGACGCGGCCGTGAAGGTCTACCGTGCCTACTACAAGAAGCAGCCGCAGGAGGACGGGCCATACCTCATGGATCATTCCTCCGTCACCTATTTGATGAACCCCGAGGGCGACTTCGTGCGCCATTTCAGCCACGGCGTCCCGCCCGACGCCATGGCCGACGGCCTGCGCGAGGCCATGGGCGTGCCCGGGGCGTAAGGACCAGAGCGTCGTGATTCCAGGCCTCATCATCGCCGCGCCCTCCAGCGGCGGCGGCAAGACGACGCTGACCCTCGGCCTGCTGCGTGCGCTGGCGCGGCGGGGGGCTGCGCCGGTGTCCGCCAAGGTGGGGCCCGACTACATCGACCCCGCCTTTCACGCCGCCGCGTCGGGTGCGCCCTGCCTGAACCTGGACACCTGGGCCATGGCCCCCGCGCGGATCGCCACGCAGCTCGACCGTCAGGCGCGGCGCGGGCGGCTGCTGGTGGTGGAAGGCGTCATGGGCCTGTTCGACGGCGCGCCGGCCGACGGCGTGGGCGGCGACGGCTCGACGGCGTCGCTGGCGGCGCTGACGGGGCTGCCGGTGGTGCTGGTGGTGGATGCCTCCGGCCAGGCGGCCAGCGCGGCGGCGGTGGTGCGCGGCTTCGCCTCCCACCGGCCGGATGTGAGCGTCGCGGCGGTGGTCTTCACCAAGGTCGGCCCCGGCCGCCATGCCGACATCCTGCGCAAGGCCATGGCCGACAGCCTGCCGCACATCCCGGTGCTGGGATGCCTGCCGCGCCTGAAGGACCTGGGTCTGCCGAGCCGGCACCTGGGGCTCGTCCAGGCGCTGGAGCACCCGGACCTGCGCGCCTTCCTGGACACCGCCGCCGATGCCGTGGAGGCCCACCTGGACCTGGACGCCCTGACGGCGCTGGCCCGTCACGCCGCCCTGACGCCGCCCGCCGTCGAGGCGACGGCGCCGGGCCACGTGATGCCGCCGTTGGGGGCGCGGATCGCGGTTGCGCGGGATGCGGCGTTCGCCTTCTCCTATCCGGCGCTGCTGGACGACTGGTATGCGCGCGGGGTGACGGTGACGCCCTTCTCGCCGCTGGCCGACGAGGCCCCCGACGGCATGGTCGACGCCATCTATCTGCCCGGCGGCTATCCGGAACTGCACGCCGGGCGGCTGGCGGCCAACCGGCGGTTCCTCAAGGGCCTGGAGAATGCGGCGGCGCGCGGGGCCGCGATCTTCGGGGAGTGCGGCGGCTACATGGTGCTGGGCGAGACGCTCACCGACGCCGCCGGCATCCGGCACCGCATGGCCGGGCTGCTGCCGCTGGAGACCAGCTTCGCGGCGCGCCGGCTGCACCTGGGATACCGCGTCGCAACGCTGCGCGACGACGGGCCGCTGGGACCGTCCGGCGCGTCCTTCCAGGGGCACGAGTTCCACTACGCCACGGTCCTGTCCGAGGATACGGCGCGCGCTGCGCCGCTGTTCGAAACCCGCGACGCCCTGGATGCCGAGCACGGCTCTCAAGGCCTGCGGCGGGGGTCCGTCATGGGCTCTTTCGTGCACCTGATCGCGTCCGCACCCGGCCCCGCCTGAGGCGCGGGCTGTTGCGGAAAGGCCACGCGGGCTGATTTTTGGCCATGCTGCAATGCATCAATCGACTGTTCGTCGACAGTCGGAAGAAGTCGCCCGAAAGACTGAAAATCAAAACGTTAGTGCATTCGGTGCCGACGGACGTTGCAACTTTGCAGCAACCGACAGGACTTTCGTGGCATTCTGGATATTGCGGAAACGTGACGCCTTGTGCATTGATGTTAGCCGTCGAGGGAATTCGGCCACAAAAATAACCCGGCCGCCACGAAGCCAGACCAAGGAAACGGGGATCGGAGAGGCATAGCCAACATGTTGTACCAGTTGCACGAATTCCAGCACGCCGCCATGGCTCCCATGCGGGCGATGGCGCACGCCGTCCACCAGGTCTACAGCAACCCCTGGCTGCCCGTGAGCTACACGCGCGTGGCCAAGACGCTTGTGGCCACCGCCGACGTCTTCGAACGGGCGACACGCAAGTATCCCAAGCCGCACTTCGACCTGCCGACCACCACGGTCGACAACTCCGCCGTGCCGGTGGTGGAGGAGAACGCGCTGGAACTGCCGTTCTGCCACCTCAAGCACTTCAAGCGCATGGGCGTCGACACCGACCATCCGCGCGTGCTGGTGGTCGCGCCGCTGTCGGGCCACTACGCCACCCTGCTGCGGGGCACGGTGGAGGCGCTGCTGCCCGAGCACGACGTCTACATCACCGACTGGATCAATGCGCGCGACGTGCCCCTGTCGGCGGGCAAGTTCTGCCTGGACACCTATGTGGACTATGTCCGCGCCTTCCTGCGCCACCTGGGCCCCAACACCCATGTGATGGCCGTGTGCCAGCCGGCCGTGCCGGTCACCGCCGCCGCGGCGCTGATGGCCGAGGACGAGGAACCGTGCCGTCCGGCGTCGGTGACTCTGATGGGCGGTCCGATCGACACCCGCGCCAACCCGACGGCGGTGAACGACTTCGCCACCGAAAAGGACATGGACTGGTTCCACAACCACGTCATCCACACGGTGCCGGTCCACTACGAGGGCCGCATGCGCAAGGTCTATCCCGGCTTCCTGCAGCTGTCGGGCTTCATGTCCATGAACATGGACCGGCATATGGACGCCCACCTGCGCTACTTCCGCCACCTGATCCGCGGCGACGGCGATTCGGCGGAAGGCCACCGCAAGTTCTACGACGAGTACATGTCGGTGATGGATCTTCCGGCGGAGTTCTACCTCCAGACCATCCGCAAGGTGTTCAAGGAGTGGCAACTGCCGCGCGGAGAGCTTGAAATCGACGGCCGAAAGGTCGATCTTGCGGCGGTGCGCGATATCGCCTTCATGTCCGTCGAGGGCGAGAAGGACGACATCACCGGCGTCGGCCAGACCAAGGCGGTTCACGACCTGCTGGTCAACCTGCCGGAAAGCAAGCAGCGCTACTATCTTCAGCCCAAGGTCGGCCACTACGGCATCTTCAACGGACGCCGGTGGCGCGAGGAAATCCTGCCCCATGTCCGCACCTTCATCCGCGAGCACGACAAGGCCCTTCTGGGAAACGAAGCGGCTTGAGGACATGACCGTCGCAGAGTGGGAATCGCTCTGCGACGGATGCGGAAAGTGCTGCCTGCACAAGCTGCAGGAAGAGGATGACGAGGACGGCACGCTCGGCCCGGTGGAACACACCAACGTCGCGTGCCGTCTGCTCGACGTGGGGACGTGCCGGTGCTCCAGGTACGAGACCCGGTTCCGCTACGTCCCCGACTGCGTCCAGCTGACGCCAGAGGACGTTCGCGGCCTGAACTGGCTGCCCGGCACCTGCGCCTACCGCCTGGTGGCCGAGGGGCAGCCGCTGCCCTGGTGGCATCCGCTGGTCTCGGGCGACCCCGAGACGGTGCACGAGGCCGGCGTGTCGGTGCGCGGCCGCGTCATCAGCGAAACCCGCGCCGGCCCCCTGCAACATCACATCGTCGAATGGCCCGATCTCTGAAGGCGCAAGGCACGCCGACCGTCGTCATCGACGGCCGGACGCTGCCGGTCACCGTCAAAACGGCGGCCAACTCCCGCCGCATGTCCCTGCGCGTCAACGCCATGACGGACGGGCTGCTGGTGGTCATGCCGCCGGGGCTGACCGCGCGCGACGCCCTGCGCTTCGTCCACGACAAGACCGACTGGGTCCGCGCCCGCCTGGCCGACATGCCGCCGCGCGTGCCGTTCGAGCCCGGCCACGCGGTGCCACTGCTGGGCGCGCCGCACGTCATCGCCCATGATCCCGCGGCCCGCCGCGGGGTGTGGGCCGAGGATGGCACCCTCTGGGCCTCAGGCCGGGCCGAGCATGTGCCGCGCCGCGTGCGCGACTTCCTCATGAAGCGCGCCAGGGAGGAAATCGGCCCCCGCGCCCACGCCCACGCCAGGGCGCTGGGGAAGCGCGTGGCGCGGGTGACGGTGCGGGACACGCGCTCGCGCTGGGGCAGCTGTTCCTCGTCGGGCGCCCTGTCGTTCTCGTGGCGGCTGGTGCTGGCGCCCGAACGGGTGCTGGAGTACGTGGTGGTCCACGAGGTCGCCCACATGGTCGAACTCAATCACAGCGACCGCTTCTGGAACCTGGTCACCGAGCTGATGCCCGACAACGCCGCCCCGCGCCACTGGCTGAAGCAGCACGGCACCACCCTGCACCGCTACGGCTGAAGGCGCGGGGCGGCGGCCGGCATCATTCCTCGATCGGCTTGACCTCGATCTCGGCGCAGGCGATGGGCAGGGTCAGCCTAGCCGGCACGTCGGGCAGCGACTGGGCGCTGTCGGGGACGTCCACGCCGTCGGGCAGGCCGTGAATGAAGACCACGCGCTTGTCCAGCGCCAGGGGCGTGCCGTGCGCCTTCTGCAGCGCCTGTTCCAGGGTCTGGATGTCGGCGGTCTCCAGGTACAGCACGCTGCCGTCCTCGTCGGCGCGCGGATAGCCCTTGGCGCCCTTGATGGTCAGCGACGCGGGATCGCCGGTCAGCGGCACCAGCGTCTTGCCGGCGACGGCCTCGGTTTCGATCAGGTCGATCAGGCCGTCATCGTTGGCGTCGGCATCGTCGGTGGGGCAGGTGGCGTCCCCGGGGTTTTCGCCGGTGAACCCGTGGATGTGCGCCATGTGCATGCCCGGCGACACGTCCGAGGCCCCCAGCGACGCGATCAGCCGGCCTTCGTCGGTCGTCTTGAAGGCAACCATGCCGCTCAGGCTGCTGCCGTTCATGGCCTGAAGGGTGCCGAGATAGTCGTGGCGCTGCTGCTGGCCCTGCTGCTGGCCCTGCTGCTGGCCCTGCTGCTGGTTATCCTGCGCGAGCGCCGGCGCCTGCGCGGCGGCGGCAATCAGGGCGAGCACGGCGCCGGTGGCGGCGGACTTGATCATGAACGGCCTCCTGTTGCGGTTTTCCGGTTTCTCACCGGACCAACGGAGGCAGTGGCGCCGGGGCTGCCGGCGCCGGCGTCACTCGAACCCGCCCGGAAGGACAATGTCGCCATCCAAGGCCGTAATCCCCCGGATGCCGACGCCGTGAACCCGCGCGCCGCCAGGCAGTCCGGCCGCATAGTGAACGTGGTGGTGGCCGTGGAAGACCGCTTGCACGCCCAGTTCTGCCGCCACTCCGTCCAGAAAGGCGAATCCGTTGGGGTGTGTCGACGGCGCCTCGTGGGTGACCAGAACGTCGGCCCGCAGCCCCCGCAGGGCGTCCACGTCCTCGTGGAACAGGGTGCCGTGGTGGCGCAGCGGCACGCCCTTGCGCCAGCGCTGGTGATGGGGCAGGGCGGCGGTCATCTCGGCCCGCGAGCGAAAGCGCGGCCGGCCGCCGTTCACCTCCGGGTGCCAGATGCGGCCCCGGAACACCTTGCCCAGCCCCGCCACGCGCACCCCCGCGATCTTCACCACCCGACCGTGGATGTCACCGGGAGTGATGAGGCCGTCGGCGCGGGCCAGCCCGTCCAGCCAGTCTTCTCGGTCGGCGTCGTGGTTGCCGGGAATCCACGCCACGGGAATGCCCGCCTCCAGCAAGGGGGCCAACTCCCGCTCCAGCGGGCGGTCGGGGCAGAGATCGCCCAGGAAGACGATCCCGTCGGGGGCGGCGCCCAGCGCCGCGTCGACCATGGGGCCGAAGACGCCGTGGGGGTCGCCGCAGAACAGCAGCGTGGTCATCGTTCCGGAAATATCGCACAGGCCGGGGGCGCCGACCATGGCATGCGTGCGCGCCTTTGCTTAAGCTGCGCGTTTTCCTGTTGTATGAACAGCCTAGGAGCCGCCGCCATGACCGCCAGCCCCGGCCTCGTCGTCGCCCCCCACGCCCGCGCGTCCGAGGCGGGCGCCGCGATCCTGCGCGAGGGCGGCACGGCGGTGGAGGCGCTGGTTGCCGCCTCCGCCGTCTGCGCCGCCGTGTGGCCGCACATGACGGGGCTGGGCGGCGATGGCGTATGGCTGCTCGCCGGTCCCGACGACGCCGCACCGGCGGTGGTGGAAAGCATCGGCCGGGCCGGCGAGCAGGCGGGGGCGCTGGCCGAGATCCTCCGCGCCGAGGGACTGACCGAGGTGCCGGCGCGCGGCCCCCGCGCCGCGCTCACCGCGCCGGGCACGGTGGCCGGTTGGGCGCGGGCCCTGCGGCACGAGGACGCCGGCCGGCTGCCCCTGTCGCGCCTGTTTGCAGAGGCCGTCGATCTGGCGCGCGACGGTGTCGCGGTCTCGCCCCATCTGGCGGAGGTCCTCGACCGGCTGGAGTCGGAGGCCGCCTCCTGGCCCGGCTTCGCCCAGACGGTGGAGCGCACCGGCGGCACCCTGCGCCAGCCGGCCCTCGCCGCGACGCTGGAGCGGCTGGCCGAGGCGGGGCTGGCGGATTTCTACAGCGGCGAGACCGCGCGGGCGCTGGCCTCGGACCTGGCGGTGGCGGACTGCCCGCTGACCGGCGCCGACCTGTCGTCTCATGCAGCGCGCATGGTGGGCGCGCTGGCCCTGCGCTCGCGCATCGGGTCGGTGTATGCGCCGCCGCCGCCGACCCAGGGGCTGACGGCGCTGATGATGCTGGGGCTGTTCGACCGCCTCCAGGCGCCCGAGCCCGACGGCTTCGACCACTGGCACGGCCTGATCGAGGCCGCCAAGCAGGCGGTGCTGGTGCGCGAGGCTGTGCTCGCCGACCCCGATACCATGAGCGCCGATGCGGCGTCTTTTCTGGGTGCGACCGACCTTGCCATGCGGGCGTCGGACATCGTGCCCAACCTGGCGCTGGGCTGGCCCGTGGACGCGGCGCCGGGCGACACCGTGTTCCTGGCTGCCATCGATGATGCAGGGCGCATGGCCTGCACCCTGCAAAGCCTGTACGCGGAGTTCGGCAGCGGTGTGGTGTCGCCGCAGACGGGGGTCATTCTGCACAACCGCGCGGCGGCCTTCGCCCTGGACGCCGGCAGCCCGCGCGCCGTGGCGCCCGGACGCCTGCCGCCGCACACGCTCAGCCCGGTGATGGCGGTGCTCAAGGACGGCCGGCGCATGATGGCCGGTGCGGCGGGCGGCGACGCCCAGCCCCAGGCGGTGGCGCAGATCCTGGCGCGCCACCTGACCTACCGCCAGCCCCTGGACGAGGCGATGGCGGCTCCGCGCTTCCGTCTGGGCAAGGACGGGCCGGAGGACGCCGACGACGTGAAACTGGAAAACGGCGCCGACCCCCGCGTGGTGGAGGCCCTGCGCGCCGCCGGTCATGCAGTGCGCATGATTGCTGCGCCGAACGCGCTGACGGGCCAGGCCGGTGCCGTGGTCCGTCATCCCGACGGGCGGACGGAAGGCGCCGCCGACCCGCGCGCCGAGGGCTCCGTGGCGGAGGCGTGACCCGCGATGTGTCGGCACAACGTCGACGATTTGTTTACATTGTCTCGACGTTGTGCCGACATGATGACGCGAAGACGCGGATGTTTTCCGCCCCTCAGCCGCCGCTCAGAACGTTGATGATGGCCGCCCGCAGGTCGTGGACGGGCAGGGGCTTGTGCAGCAGCGGGAAGCCGCTGGCCTGGGTGCGGCGGAGGATTTCCGGCGCCGTGTCACCGGTCAGCAGGATGCCCGGGATGGGGCCGCCCAGGCTGTCGCGGACGCGGTGGATGGCGTCGATGCCCGTCATGCCCTCTTCCAGCCGGTAGTCGGAGAGGATCACGTCGGGCACAGAGTTGGCTTCCAGGCAGGCGGCGACGCCCTCGCGGACGTTGCAGCCCGTCAGTACGCGGTAGCCCTGCTGGGTCAGGCTGGCCTCGATGCCCTCCAGGATGTCGGGCTCGTCGTCGATGGCGAGGATCACCACGCCCTGCAGGTCCACGTCCTCCAGGTCCTCGTCGGCGGCCGGGTCGTCCTCAACGGGCTCGGCCAACGGCACGGTGACCGCGAACACCGAGCCCTTGCCCGGCTGCGAGCGGACCGTGACCGGATGCTCCAGCAGGGTCGCCAGGCGGTCGACGATGGCCAGCCCCAGGCCCAGGCCCTCGCGGCGGTTGCGGGCGGCGTTCTCGACCTGATGGAACTCCTGGAAGATCAGCGGGATGTTGGCGTCCTCGATGCCGATGCCGGTGTCCCAGACCTCGATCCGCACGGCGTTGCCGACGCGGCGGGCGCCGAACAGCACGCGGCCCTTCTGGCTGTAGCGGATGGCGTTGGTCAGGAAGTTGCCGACGATGCGCTCCAGCAGCGTCAGGTCGGTGCGCACGGTCAGCCCGGTGCGTACGGTGCGCAGCGTCAGCCCCTTGGACTGGGCGATGGGCCCGTATTCCAGCATCAGCCGGTCGAACAGCCGGCCCAGCGGGAAGACGGTCTCCACCGGCTCCACCATGCCGGCCTCCAGCTTGGATATGTTCAAGAGGCCGTTGAGCAGGTCGCCGAGCGCGGTGGCGGACCGTTCGATCTTGTTGATGATCTCGGTCGAGCCGGGGTCGTGTTCGCGGCCCGTCAGCGCATGGATGAACAGGTTCAGCGCCTGGATGGGCTGGCGGAGGTCGTGGCTGGCGGCAGCCAGGAAGCGCGTCTTGTCGGCGTTGGCCTTTTCCGCCAGCGCGGTCGCCTCTTCCAGGCTGTCCTGGATGCGGCGCATTTCGGTGATGTTGCGCACGCAGACCAGCGCCTCGTCGAAGGCCTTGGCGGCGATGCGGGCGTCGAACCAGCGGGGCGTGCCGTCGTCGGCCGCGGCGGCATACTGTACCCGCTGCGGCAGGCCCGATGCCACGGCGGCCCGCACGCCGGCCAGGATCTGGTCGGCGGTCTGCTCGGGCATCAGGGCGTGCAGGCGCTTGCCTGGCGCGTGGTCGGCCAGGAAGGGCAGGTCCTCGTGGTCCGGCGAGAGGATTTCCCGCAGCGCGCCGTCGGCGTCCACCGTCAGCAGCAGGTCGGGCACGGCCTCGATGATGGCGCGGCTCTGGGCCTGCATTTCGGCCAGGCGCTCGGCGGTACCGGCCAGCTCGGCGCCCTGCTCCTCCAGCGTCGCCTGCACCATCTCAAGCTCCGAGATGGTGGCTTCCAGCGTCTGGCCGCGGAAGATGAGCTGGCGCTCCTTTTCCTTCAGGTCGGTGATGTCGGTCAGCACGGTGACGACGCCGCCGTCGCGGGTGCGCCGTTCCTTGACCAGATAGCTGCGGCCCGAAACGTAGTCCAGCACCCGCTCGCTTTCGGGCTTGCGGCGGTCGCGCAGGAAGCCGTCCACCCATTCGGTGCCGGTCTCCTCCAGCACCAGCTTGCCGGAATCGGCCAGTTGCTGGAGCATGTGGCGCAGGGGCATGCCCGCGACCGGCGGGCCGTCCAGGCCGGTCATCAGCTTGGCGAAGCGGTCGTTGAACATCACCAGCCGCTCGGTCTGGCCCCAGAAGGCGAAGCCGTCGGCGGTGTTGTTGACGCTGTCCTCCAGCCGCAGCTGCACCAGCTTGGACTGGGTGATGTCGCTCCACTGGCCGATGGTGCCGCCGTCGTCGGTGCGGCGGATCTTGACCTGTATCCAGCGCCCGTCGGCCAAGCGCTGCTCCAGCGGCTCGTAGCTGCTCTTGCGGTGGAAGGCGAGCATTTCCGCCAACCACCGGTCGGGCTGGCGGGCGGCCAGTTCGCCGGCGATCTCGCCGTTCTCCAGCTCCAGCCGCAGGATCTCCTCCAGCGTCATGCCGATCAGGTCGTCGGCCAACTGCAGCGACATGTAGGTGTAGCGGAACTGGTGGTTGCACCAGACCAGGCGCTCCTCGGCGTCGAAGGTCGCGAGGCCCACCCGCAGGGCGTCGATGGCGCGGAGAACGTCCGCATGATCCGCCGCAAGCTCCTGGGCTGCGGCGGTGGGAACGGGGGCGGAGGCTGTCACGGTCGGCTCGGGCTCCCTGCTCGGCGGGTCCTTAAGGCGAGGAGTGTACACCTTATGATGCGCCGGGGGCAGGGGGAGGTGACGGGTCGGGGGAAGGGAAAAGCCTCAGGCCGGGCCGGGCGCCAGCCGTCGGGCGGCACCGGGCGCGGCGGGTTCCTGCCCGGCGGCGGCGGCGCGGCGGCCGGTTTCCAAGGCGGGAGCGGTGGTGGGGCGGCACTCGGCCTCGAAAGTGCCGCCGGGCTCGATGCCCAGGACCTCGTACTCGACCAGGCCCGACAGGCGGCCGGAGCGCGCCACCGTGACCTTCTGGGCGCGGATGGTGCCGACCAGGCTGCCCGACAGCAGGGCGTCGTCGGCGCGGGCGTTTCCGGTCAGGGTGCCGTCGCGGTTGACGCTCAGGTGTTGCACGCTGACGTCGCCTTCCACCCGCCCGTCGACGTCAAGCCGTCCCCGGCCGGTCACCGTTCCGGTGACGACGAGATCGGCGGCGAAGAGCGAGTGATCGGCGGTCATGGGCAGTATCCGTGGTCCAGGTCGCGGACGAAACCGAGGGGGGAGGCGGGATGGTCCGAGGGTTGCGGGTCGCGCGCGGGGCGGCGGCCCGCCCGGCGCTCAGGCCGGGCGGGCGTCTTCCGCCTGGCCGCGCACGGCGTCCAGGGCTTCCAGCGGCGACAGGTCCGGACGCACGGCCATGACGGCGCGCACGGCGGCCCGGTGGGCGCCCACGGCGTCGCGCCCGGTCCTGCGGGCGTCGTCCATGGTGCGCTGTATGAGGTTCCTGAGATCCCCGTATTGCATCGTCGCAAATCCTCAAGCGTCGGCGGCGGACCATCGCCCGGCCGCCGGAGTGCATGGTTGTCGATCTGTCGACGGGCTCCGCCTCGTCGCGGGTGTTCGTCCCGATGATAGCGCAGAGACCAAGCCCTACCATGGACGGGAACGCCCGGCCGGTGATGATCGTCACCGGGTATCCGGTCGCGGATAAGACACCGTCTCAAGGCCGCAGGGCAAGGGCCTGTGATTCAATAACAACGGCAGGTGTGGCGAACAGGCAACACAAGCGCTGCAAAAAAGGTGTAGGCGGCCGGGTTCTCCCGTCCGGCGCGCCGAGCGGCATGGCATGGGGCCGCGACTCCGCAGACCGTCGACGCTGTTGCTCCTGATGATGTTTCAGTCCCGCCGCATGGCCGTTTCATCCCCACGGCCCGCGCCGGCGCGGCGGTGGCTCGCGGTGGCGGGGCGGCAGGTCGACGTTGGGCACGCTGCCCGCCCCGCGCAGCTCGCGCGGGCGGGTGACCGTGAAGGCGCGGGTGCGGGAACCGCTCCACAGCGGCACGCCGCGCGCCCGGAACACCGGGATCAGCGCCGCACCGGCGACGAAGCCGCCCATGTGCGCCAGGAAGGCGACGCCGCCCGCGTCCACCGGGGCGTTGGCGCCGGAGATGAACTGCATGAGGAACCAGCCGCCCAGCACGATGAAGGCCGGCACGTTGATGATGCGGATCAGGATGATGATCCACAGGAACACGCGGACGTTGGCGCGCGGGTGCAGGATCAGGTAGGCGCCCAGCACGCCGGCGATGGCGCCCGACGCGCCGACCATGGGAATCTCGGAAAACGGCGCCGGCAGGCTCTGGGCCAGGGCGGCGGCGGTGCCGCACAGCAGGTAGAAGGCGATGAACCGCCCGTGGCCCATGCTGTCCTCGACGTTGTTGCCGAAGATCCACAGGTAGAGCAGGTTGCCGCCCAGGTGCAGCCAGCCGCCGTGCATGAACATGCTGGTCACCACCGTCAACCAGCCGGGGATAACCGCCAGTTCCGGAGGCAGGGTCTTGTTGCCGAACAGCACGGTGGGCACGACCCCGAAGCTGTAGAGGGCGGCGCGCTGCTCCACCGGAGCCAGGCTCTGCTGCCACAGGAACACCAAGACGCAAAGGCCCATGATCGTCCAGGTGACGAAGGGCTTGCGGCGCGTCGGGTTGTCGTCGGCGATGGGCAGAAACAGCATGACCGTAGAGTGGGGGCGGGTATGGCCGCGCGCAAGGGCAGGCGGCCGAGCCCGCGCCCAACCGGTCAGTCCCGCCACTTCACGCGGCGGAGGTAGTCGAGCGTGCGCTCGCGGAACTCGTCGCGGTTCAGGCCGTCGCTGTCTTCGCAGTACATGCCGCTAAGGATGGCTTTGAAACCGCCGTACTGTGGCGCCACGCCTTGGCGGAACAAAAAGCACGTCTCGTCGCGAATGGGAGCGATCGCGTACACGATGCTGCCGAACTGCTGAGGGGTCAGGCTGGCCGCCTGGACAGGCTGCCCGCGATACCGCCAGCCCTTCGCCTGGCCGGCGAGGTCGGTGGCTGCCGGCCGACGCATGTAGTAGTTGACTTTTTGTATGCGGACCAACTCGGCCCAGCCGCCGTTGAAGGCGTATTTTTCCGTGTAGTAGTTCGAAGGATACTGCTCCGACTGGATCGATCGGAGGCCGATGTCGGGCGTTGACGGAAACTGGATGAGGCTCTCGGCCGCCGTGATCGTCCGACGGACGGGCTCGCCGTAGTCGCGGCCACTGTCCGATACGCACCCGGCGAGGAAAAAAATCGCGGCGATAACTGCAAAATGGCGCATTTTCTAAGTCCCCCACTTTTCCATAATTGCCAGAAGATGTTAGGGGACATGTATGTGCGTCGCAATAAAAACGACGTGCGGAAGCGGCCTTTACCCGCCACCGGCCATCGGCACGCCGCCGCCGCCGGGCTTGAGCATGCGGCCGTACCAGCGCCACAGAAGCAGCGCCACGGCGCCCCGCCAGGGGCGCCAGGCTTCGGCGAGCGGGGTCATGGCCTTGGCGTCGGGGCGGGCGGGAAGGTCGTGCAGGGCATGGCACGCGGCCTGAAGCGCCAGGTCGCCGGCCGGCCAGACATCGGTGCGGCCCAGGCAGAACAACAGATAGATGTCGATGCTCCACGGCCCGATGCCCGGCACCGGCGACAGGGCCGCCCGCACGGCGTCGTCGGGGGCGTCGGCCAGGGCGTCGACGTCAAGCCGCCCCTCCACGATCCGTTCCGCCAGCGCGCGTGCGTAGCGCCGTTTGGGGCGGGAGAGGCCGCAGGCCGTCAGCGTGTCCTCGCTGGCCGCCGCCACGGCCTCGGGCGTCGGCGCCGCGCCGCCGAAGGCCGCCACGGTCTTGTCCCAGATGGCGGCGCCGGCGGCGGTGGACACCTGCTGGTCGATGATGATGCGCAGAAGACTGCCGAAGCCGGCCGGCCGCACCCGCGGCGCCGGCGGCCCCACCTCCGCCAGTGCCCGGGCGACACGCGGACAGTCCTCGGCCACCGTCGCCAGAAGGGTGGCGAGGCGGTCGGCGTCGTGCAGGGGCGAGGCGGCTGATGCGCGGTCGCTGGCGGTGTCCATCAGAACTCCAGCGCCACGGACCGGCCGTCCGAGATGTCGCACCGGGCGAAGCCGCCGCTGCGCAGCGCGCCCGGCGTGACGGTGCGGATGTCGCAGGTCATGCTCTTGCCGGCCTCGCTCAGCAGCATTGCGGAGGCGCGGCTGGTGCGCTCCGGCCCCGAAAGGATGATGGTGGAGCCCACGCCAACGCGCGAATGCGTGCCCCAGCCCGTGCCGACGGCGAATCCGGTGGTGGGTTCGGTGCGCTCGGGGATGACCTTGCCGGTGAAGGTCTCGCCGTCGGGCAGGGTGACGGTTGCCAGCGGCGTCGGCCACCCGGCCTTCTCCTCCATGAACAGTGTGGCCCGCCCGGCCGGGGCGCCGGCCTCGCTGGTGACCACGCCCGCCCCCTCCTGCTGCCACGCACAGCCGGACAGAAGCAGCAGGGCGGCGATGGCGGAAACGGAAAGCAAGTGACGGAGCTGCATGGCGGCGGCCTTCGTTCGGGGTCCGATTCATCAACGCCGGGGCGCGTGTGCCTGATGCGCCGGCGTCATTCGGTGTCGTGCTGGTGGACCATGATGGACAGCATGCGGATGGGCAGGCGGCGCAGGGCCTCCGGCCCGTGGGGGGCCTCGGCGTCGAAGAACAGGCTGTCGCCGGGCTCCATCTCGTAGACCTTCTGGCCGTGGCGGTAGTCCACGGCGCCCTCCAGCAGGTAGAGGAACTCGAACCCCGCGTGCTGGAAGGTGGGGTTGACCTCCTTCATCTCGGTCACCGTAATCAGGTACGGCTCGACCGCCAGTTGCTTGCCGATGGAATGGCCGAGCAGGGCGTAGTCGTGCCCCGCCTTGGTGCCGCGGCGGTCGATGGCAAGGCCCTGCCCGGCCTTGACGAAGGTGGCGTCGCGCTGTTCCTCGAACTTGCGGAACAGGGCGGTGACCGGCGTGTTGAGCGCGCGGGCCAGGTTCTGCAATGTCGAGAGCGACGGCGAGGTCTGGCCGTTCTCGATCTTCGACAGCATGCCGGGCGACAGGTCGGCCTGGCGGGCCAGGTCCACCACCGTCATGCCCAGGCGGTTGCGCAGCTCGCGCACCTGCAGGCCGATGGCGGTCTCCAGGCTGGTGCCGTCGCGCTGCGCCCGCGGCGGCGCGGCGGTGGAGACGGAAGGCTTGCGGGCGGTGGTCGGCTGGCGGCTCACGGTCGGGTCCGGTCGAATCGTCAAGGCGTCCCGGCACTATAGGCCGCGCGCGGGCCGCCGAGAAGCCCGAGCGGGTTGCGGGCCGGTGCGTGCCGGAGTATGGAGGGCGCAGCAACCCCATCACCAGGCCGGAGACCCCATCCATGACCGAGGCGACCCTGATCGACGGCAAGGCTTACGCCCAGACGGTGCGCGGCCGCGTGGCCCAGGCCGTGACGGCGCTGAAGGACCGCCACGCCCTGACGTCCGGCCTGGCGGTGGTGCTGGTCGGCGAGGACGCGGCCAGCCAGGTCTATGTGCGCAACAAGAACAGGGCGACGCTTGAGGCCGGCATGCAGGGCTTCGAGCACTGCCTGCCGGCCGAGACCACCGAGGGCGACCTGCTGAAGCTGGTGGCGCAGCTGAACGAGGACCCGCGCGTCAACGGCATCCTGGTGCAGCTGCCCCTGCCGAAACAGATCGACGAGGCGGCGGTGATCGCGGCCATCCATCCGGACAAGGACGTGGACGGCTTTCACGTCATCAACGCCGGGCGCCTGTGGACAGGCGGGGCGGGCACCGTGCCCTGCACGCCGCTGGGCTGCCTGCATCTGATCCGCCACCACCTGGGCGCCGAGGGCCTGTCGGGCAAGAAGGCGCTGGTGGTCGGCCGCTCCAACATCGTCGGCAAGCCCATGGCGGGGCTGCTGCTGAACGAAAGCTGCACGGTTACGGTGGCCCACTCGCGCACCGCCGACCTGGCCGCCGAGTGCCGCCAGGCCGACATCCTGGTCGCCGCCGTGGGCCGGCCGAACTTCATCAAGGGCGACTGGATCAAGCCGGGCGCCACGGTCATCGACGTGGGCATCAACCGGATGGATGCCGGCGAGGGGAAGACGAAGCTGGTGGGCGACGTGGAGTTCGCCACGGCCAGCACGGTGGCCGGCGGCATCACGCCGGTGCCGGGGGGCGTCGGCCCCATGACCATCGCCATGCTGCTCTACAACACGGTGCGCGCCACCTGCCTGCAGGCGGGCGTGCCGGTGCCCGAGGAACTGGACGCCTGAGCCGGCGGCCGCTCGAGCAGACGGGAGGCGGACCGTGCAGACGCTGATCGTCTACCCCGCCGCGGCGTTGGCAGAGATTGCCGGCTGCTTCGCTTTCTGGGCGTGGCTGCGGCTCGACAAGTCGCCGCTGTGGGTATTGCCGGGGCTGGTGAGCCTGGCGCTGTTCGCCTGGCTGCTCACCTTCGCCGAGGCCGCCATGGCCGGACGCGCCTACGCGGCCTATGGCGGCGTCTACATCGTGGCGTCGCTGGTATGGCTGTGGGCGGTGGAGGGGGTCATCCCGGACCGCTGGGATCTCGTCGGCGCCGCCGCCTGCCTGGCGGGGGCCGGCATCATCCTGTTCGGCCCGCGCGGGGCGTGACCGAACGGCGGCGCCGCGCAGGCAGATCGCCCCGCGCCGCCGCGTCCTTCGGTCGATGCGCGCCCCTCAGGACTGGCTGGCCAGGGCGCGGGCGAGCTGGCTCAGGGCTTCCTGATGGCGCTCGTTGCTGATCTGGCTGAAGTTGCGCGCCAGTTCCAGGCACATGCGCTGCCGCTGGCCCATGTCGTCGCCGGCATCGCCCTCTAGGCCGTCGAAGAAGTAGCTGACCGCCACGTTCAACACCTGCGCGATCTCGAACAGCCGGCCGGCCGAGATGCGGTTGATGCCGCGCTCGTACTTGTGGGCCTGCTGGTAGGTGACGCCGATCATGTCGGCCATCTGCTGCTGGGACAGGCCCATCATGATGCGGCGTTCGCGAATGCGCTGGCCGACGAATCGGTCGATGTCGGTCGCCCGGTTGATGGGCTTGCCCGCGCGGGGCATGGACATGTTGTTCATAAGTCGGTTACCCCTTCTAACCCTCGGCGTCCGCGGGGGCGCTTGTGGCCGCGCCTCTCCACGATTGCGTCCCCGTCGGGGACGATATTCAACCCTGGGGATACTCCTTTCGAAGGAGGGCAGGCAAGACTCTATTAGGTCTCAGGCCTATCTTTATCAAGTCGTGACAAAGGGCGCGAAAGCCGCGGAAACCCTCGCGAAAATGATGCCAATTATTGCTTAAGTAATAGACCGGGTCTATGACGTCAGGATGGTGACCCTGGTCATGCGGACAGGTCGGTCGGAGGAATCGCGCGATGCCGCCCGTCGACAACCGTGGCCGTGGCTGCCGCACGGTAGCGGCGGGCGCCGTCGGCGGCGGCGGGATGGGGGGCGTGGGCCGGGGCGGGCTCGGACGGCGTGATTTCCGCCACCGCCTGGGCCAGGAAGCCGGCACGCCGCGCCCTGGCGCGGAAGGCCAGGTCGTCGCGGCGGTCCTGGCGGGCGGCGTCGTTCAGCAGGGTGAGGCGCAGCACCTCGGTCACCGCATCGCGGGCGGCAAGGCGCTCTGTGGCGTCGTCGTCCCCAGGGGCGCGGGCGCCGCCGCCGGTCTCGCCGGGGCGGGGGCCGGCGCCGAAGGTGGCGCGGTGCGGCGGCGGCAGGATCATGAAGGGCGGCCCTCGCGGTCGGCTGCGTCGTCAGTCCCCCGCATTCAGTGAAGCACGGGCGCGGCCGGCCGGGCGAGTGGCAGACACCCTCTCGGGCGGGGCAGGCGCCGGCGCGAAGGGACGGGCCCTGCAGCCGGCGTCTGCCTCAAAGGCATGACGACGGGCCGGCGGGCTGGACCCGTCGGCGTCATCCGAACAGCGGAGGAGAGAGCGAGGCGGCGGCGCCGTCCGGCGGTCAGCCGGTCTTCTTGCCGCCGGTGCCGGTGCCCGTGCTGGCGCTGGTGCCCGTGCTGGTGCCCGGCGCCGTACCCTTGCCGCCGGCGCCCTGGCCGCGGCCCAGCAACTCGTCGATCTGGTGCTGCATGGTGTTCAGGCGGGCGCGCAGTTCCTCGATGTTTTCCTGCCCGCGGCGGACCGGATCGCCGGCCTTCTCGCCGCCCTGACCACCCTTGGGCGCGCCGTTGCCGGGGGTCGTGCCGCCCTGCGGCGGACCGCCGGCCATGCCGGGGGCCTCGCCTTCCTTGTAGTTGAAGGGGCTGAACATCTTCATGGCGCTTTCGAAGATCGCCATGTTCTGCTTGTTCATTTCCTCGATCTGGTTGAGAGGAAACATGCCCTGCACGGCTTTCTGCATCATGTCGCGCATCTGTTCCTCGTTGCGGTAGAACGAGGTCATGGACATTTCCAGGTAGCGCGGCACCACGTCGGCCAGGCTGTCGCCGTAGAGCGAGATGAGCTGACGCAGGAAGCTGATGGGCAGCAGGTTCTGGCCCTTGCCTTCTTCCTCCACGATGATCTGGGTCAGGACCGACCGGGTGATGTCCTCGCCGGTCTTGGCGTCGTAGACCACGAAGTCCTCGTTGTCCTTCACCATCTGGCACAGGTGTTCCAGCGTCACGTAGCTGGACGTCGCAGTGTTGTAGAGACGGCGGTTGGCGTACTTCTTGATCGTGATGGGCGCGGCGTGCGTCTTGCTGGTCTCGGCCATGTGTAAGCGTTTCCCCGGATTCTTGGGATCGGTACCGATGGTCCCCAAGTTACCATACTTTTCCAAAGAGATATCGCATTTCTCGGCCGGTTCCATGGTAGGCTTCCCGGGTTTTCTGCTAGACTTGAGCGACCATGTCGGATGCTCCCGATCTCGAGGCGCTGGCGCGCCGCTACCTCGACCTGTGGCAGGACCAGATGGCCTCCATGGCCAACGATCCCGCCGTGGTGGAAGCCCTGTCCCGCACCTTCGCCCTGATGACACAGGGCGCGGCGGCCTTCGCCCGGACCGCCGCCGATGACGGTGCCGACGCCCCATCCGACCCTGATCGCGACGCCCCCGCCGGTGGAGAGAGCAGCCATGCCGACCGTCACGGCCCCGCGTCTTCCCCCCGCAGCGTCCGGGCCGGAAGCGGACGCCCGCCCGGACCCCATGGCCGACCCGACGGCGCGCCGTCAGGGGCCGCGGCCGTTGGCGCTGCACCTGGCGACCCAGGGGTGGACGTTCCTGACCTCCTACGCCGGATTGATGCGCTTGAGCGGCGGGTGGCCGACCTCGACGCCCGACTCCGGCAGTCGGACCCGGTCGGCTCCGGGTCCTGACCCGGCCGAGGCCCTGCGCCGCACGCTGGAATCGGTCGCCGCCGAACACGGGGCAGGGGCCGCCGAGTTGGCCCGCGCCCTGGAGGGTGCCGATGCGCGGCTGGCCTTCCTGGGGGCCGTCGACGCCGAGGCGCGCAGGCGGTTCGAATCCTTCCTGCGCGGCATCCAGCGCTATCGCGCCCATCCCTATAAGCGTACCGTCGCCGACCCGCCGGTCATCTGGCGGCGCGGCACCACGGGCCTGCGCGACTACCGCGGCACCGCCCCGCTTTCGCCGCGCGGCGAGGGGCGCGGGGCGGCGGTGCTGGTGGTGCCGTCGCTGGTCAACCGCGGCTATGTGCTGGACCTGACGGAGCGCCGCAGTTTCATGCGCTACCTGGCGGGGCGCGGCTTCCGGCCCTTTCTGGTGGACTGGGACGCGCCGGGAGAGGAAGAGCGCGACTTCGGCTGCACCGAGTACGTTCACGACCGCCTGTCGCCGCTGGTGGACGCCGTGCGGGCCGAGACCGGGGCGCGGAAGATCATCGTCGTCGGCTACTGCATGGGCGGCACGCTGTCGCTGCCGCTGGCCCAGGCGCGGCCCGACGCCGTCGGCGCCCTGGTGACGCTGGCCGCACCCTGGGACTTCCACGCCGGCAGCCGCCGCCAGCAGCGGGTCATGGCCGCGCTGGGCGATGCCATGGGCAACGTGGTGGATGTCCACGGCGTGCTGCCCGTCGACCTGCTGCAAAGCCTGTTCGCCACGCTGGACCCCGGCGGCATCCCCCGCAAGTTCCGCGCCTTCGACCGCATGCGCCCGCGCAGCGCCAAGGCCCGCGATTTCGTTGCGTTGGAGGACTGGCTGAACGACGGGGTGGCGCTGGCCGGCCCGCTGGCGCGCGAGACCCTGTTCGGCTGGTACGCCGAGAACGGGCCCGGCCGCGGTGCCTGGACGGTCGGTGATTCGGTGGTGGATCCGGGACGCATCGCGGCCCAGACTCTGGTGGTCGTGCCGTCGCGCGACCGCATCGTGCCGCCCGAATCCGCCGAGGCCCTGCTGGCGGCCTGCCCGAAGGCCGAGGGCATGAAGGTGCCGCTGGGGCACGTCGGCATGATGACCGGACGGCGCGCCGGCACGCTGGTCTACGGCCCCCTGGCCCGATGGATGGGGCGCGCGGCGCGTCGGTGCGCGGGGTGACGGGGTTTGAGGGAAAACCGGGCGACACTGCGACAGGCAGAATTGCCGCCCGTATGGGATGCTCATGTTGCAGCGCGAAAGACCGTTTGCCGCTGCGTCGTGTTCCGGTATCATGCCGCCGCCCGTCCGGGTCGTCGGACGGGCAGCGGCCGGGACGACCGAGGGCGCGCGGCAACCGGCAAGGGTTGGACACAGGGAGAATTCGTCATGACCGATATCGTCGTCGTCAGTGCCTGCCGTACCGCCATCGGCAGCTTCGCCGGCCAGTTCGCCAACACGCCGGCCGCGAAGCTGGGCGAGATCGCCATCAAGGAAGCGATGAGCCGCGCCCAGGTCGATGCCAAGGAAGTGTCCGAGGTCATCATGGGCCAGGTGCTCACCGCCGGCCTGGGCCAGAACCCCGCCCGCCAGGCCGCCGTCGCCGCCGGCATCGATGAGTCCACCCCCGCCTACCTGATGAACCAGGTCTGCGGCTCGGGCCTGCGCACCATCGCGGCCGGCGTCGCCAACATCAAGGCCGGCCTGTCCGACATCGTGGTCGCCGGCGGCATGGAGAACATGAGCCTGTCGCCGCACACCATGCACATGCGCAACGGCGTCAAGATGGGCCCGGCCGAAATGGTCGACACCATGATCAAGGACGGCCTGTGGTGCGCCTTCAACGGCTACCACATGGGCAACACCGCCGAGAACGTGGCGCAGAAGTGGCAGATCACCCGCGACGAGCAGGACGAGTTCGCCACGGCGTCGCAGAACAAGGCGGAAGAGGCCATCAAGTCCGGCCGCTTCAAGGACGAGATCGTCCCCGTCACCGTCAAGGTGAAGAAGGAAGAGAAGCAGGTCGACACCGACGAGTTCCCGCGCGCCGGCGTCACCATCGACGCGCTCGGCAAGCTGCGCCCGGCGTTCTCCAAGGAAGGTTCGGTGACCGCCGGCAACGCCTCGGGCATCAACGACGGCGCCGCCGCCGTGGTCCTGATGACCGCCGAGGAAGCCGCCAAGCGCGGCCTGACGCCGCTGGCGACCATCAAGTCCTTCGCCTCGGTCGGCGTCGACCCGGCCTACATGGGCACGGGCCCCATCCCGTCCTCGCGCAAGGCGCTGGACCTGGCCGGCTGGTCGGTGGACGACCTGGACCTGATCGAGGCCAACGAGGCCTTCGCCGCCCAGGCCATCGCCGTGAACAAGGACATGGGCTGGGATACCTCGAAGGTGAACGTCAACGGCGGCGCCATCTCGCTGGGTCACCCCATCGGCGCCTCGGGCACCCGCGTGTTCGTCACGCTGCTGCACGAGATGCTGAAGCGCGACGCCAAGAAGGGCCTCGCCACGCTGTGCATCGGCGGCGGCATGGGCATCGCCCTGACCGTGGAGCGCTAAGCGCCCGCGGCGCCGGCAACGGCGACGTCAAAGGAAAAGCCCCCGGGTTGCGGCCCCAGCCCCTCGGGTTCGTGTTGATCAACCGAGGATGACGCGTTAGAAAACCCTCTCTGCCAATGGCATGGAGGGTTTTCTTCATGGCATCCGGCCCGAAGATATTTTCGAGGCCCCTCCGCCGCCGCCTCCCAGAGGCAGCGAACGGAGTTGATGTGAATTTTTGCAGAAATCCGCTTTGCGCGAATTTTGCGGTCGCGCCCTACCCTTATGATACACGAGGGCGACGTAACTTACCCGTCGAAGCCCGCCTTCACGGTGTAGGAGGCGCGGGCGATAACTTCATGATCGAGTGCAACACCTGTGGCACCACATCCCGTGTGAAGAATAATAACGCCGTTGCCGAAGAATTGGAACGCCTTGTAAATCTCTTTTGTGGAACCTTCCAAGAACAAGGCTGCCCAGAAGCCGACTGTGAGAACTACGGCATACTCTTAGACCAAGCTCCCAGCGAGTATAGAAAATTTGGAAAAACGGGAACGCCCAAAGATCCTCCTCATAAGAGGCTTCAACGCTGGCAGTGCAAAAAGTGCAAAACGACGTTCAGTCAGAAAAGCCGCATCCATAGGCAGAAGAAGTCTTACCTCAACGGCCGAATTCTGGACTGCCTGACAGGCAAGATGCCGCTCAGCAGGATCGCTTCGAGGCTGAACATTTCTCCGCAGACCGTATACGACAAGATCGACTTTCTGGCGGAGCAGTGCAGGCGTTTCAGCGCCGATCGAGATCGCAAAATCGCCCAACTCCCGCCAAGGAGGTGGATCATCTCGACAGATCGCCAGGACATCAATGTGAACTGGCCCCACCGCCTCCTGCGAGCTGGCATTGTCGTGGGTCAGCTTGTCACGGTGGATCGCAACTCACGCTACATCCTTGCTGTGCATAGCCAATTTGATTCTGCTGTAGACCCTGAAGAACACGAGCGACGCTTCATGACGGCTGGCGACCTGACACGACGCAAAGCCGATCGTGTCAATGGCCGAATCTGGTCGGAAGAGGATTACCAGAGAAGCCTAGCCCCAGACGCACAGAGGAATGCCGCCAGCGACCAGGCGGCGCGCCGCGCACTGGTCGCTGCTGGACTGGCTAATGAGGACGTACCGCCAGAGGCTCAGCCTTCCGCGGACAAGCAACTTCCGCTTTGGGGCGGCCTGATTCATCTCGACGTGCTTCAATACGCGCACATGCTGTTTGTCCGCCGCCTGCTCGGCCGAAGCGTGGCTTCCTTGCTGTACAGCGTCGATGAAGACAATGGGCTCAAAGGCGCGTGCCTGGCGGCGTTCGCCGACTTGATCAGACGGCGGCGCACGGAGGTGGCGACAGTGACGTTCAACAAGAACGCGAACTCGGACGAGAAGCGCGCGCATGCGATGGTCGTGGCCGCCCTTTTGAGGCCTGACAGAGACGCGATGCCTCTTTTCCCGCGCTGGATGGTCGAGGAGGTTCTGATCGCCAACGATTCAATTAGAAGGCTGCCCGCAGAACCTCGCGAGCGAGCCAAGGTTCTGGCTAAGTCGTGGTTTGAATACGCATATTCCAGCAAGGCCGAGCCTGAGAAGCGGGTGAAACTCGCAACGGGCGGGCTTTCCCTGGACCGCCGCGGTATCGCGCGCGCATTGCGGCAAGCCTCCATGCATCCGAGCGACCGCGTCATGATGATGATGCGTCGCTGGGCTTCGATGTTGGAGCGAGGCATCGCCACACCTCGCAATGACAACCGCATTTGGAGCTTGTACGCGCCGTACGACCCAGCAATGGTCGAGAAGATCGCGACTATCGTCCGCTTCTACTACAACTACATGGAGACGGGAAACGACGGCAAAACTCCCGCGATGCGGCTTGGACTAGCGAAGGGTCGTATCTACCACCGAGACCTTGTGCGGTTCTAACCATTAGCGCTGCCGTACTTCTGGGGTGTTCCGCTGCCCCTTGTCCCGACATTCAGTGCGGGATAGTTTGGTGAGCCTTGGTCGCTCATAGATGGCAGTCGCGCTATGCGAATTCGTGGGGATTGGCTGCGTTTTCTGGTAACGCTTCTGGCAGTAGCCGCTGCTGGAGGTTTGTTCTCATTGCTCTACGATTTTGCCGTGTCTGCGGCACATTGATGTGGCGCAATGTGGCCCGTCTTGAAGCAACTATCCGTCTACCACCGCACCAGTAATCCGTCCCTCAGGCCCGCCCCACAGGGGGATGTGGGTGCCCAGCGACAACCAGGATGGCCGCTCTGCCGACAATTACGATGGCCGCAGGGGGTGACCGTAGGGCGGGCGTAGCCCGGCCGGAGGTCGCCCCCTGCGGTGCGCGGTCTTCATAGACCCCGCCGACGGCCGTGATGGGAGACACTGGCGGTTCTCAACGACCAAGAAGAGACCGCCGGTGCCTGGAACCCACATCACGGACCATCAGGTGAAACTCTACATGAAGCGTAAGCGTCTTCCAGCGGCTGCGGCGGCCGATTGTTGACGCTCAAGCGGCTTTCTGGTCGTCGTTTGGCTGCCCGATGTTCCACGGCAGCAGGTCGTCGATCCGGTTGATTGGGTGGTCGGCGATGCGGGTCAGCACCTGGGTGAGATAGATCTGCGGGTCGAGGCCGTTGAGCCTCGCGGTCTCGATCAGCGTGTAGACGGCCGCTGCCCGGTGGCCGCCGGCGTCGGAGCCAGCGAAGAGGTAGTTCTTCCGGCCCAGGGCCAGCGGGCGGATAGCGCGTTCGGCGGCGTTGTTGCTGATCTCGCAGCGGCCATCGCCCGCGTAGCGGGTCAGCGCCGGCCAGCGCGTCAGGGCGTATCGCAAGGCGGCCGCCAGATCGCTCTTGCCCGGCAGCTTGCGGAGGCTGGTGTCGAAGAAGGTCTTCACCGCCTCCAGCCGGGGCAGGCTCTGTGCCTGGCGCACGCGCAGGCGCTCGTCGGCCGGGCGGCCGGTGATCCGACGCTCGGCGTCGAACAACGCGCCGATCAGTTCCAGGGCCCGGGCGGCGATGGGTGATCCTGTCGCCGCATGGACGTCGTGGATCTTGCGCCGCACATGGGCCCAGCATGCCACCTCCTGCACGGACGCGACGCCGTCCTCTCCCGGCTCGTACAGCTTGTTGAAACCGGCATAGCCGTCGGCGTGCAGAAGGCCGCGAAAGCCCTGCAACTCGGTCTGCGGATGGATGCCCTTGCGGTCGGGCGTGTAGCGGTAAAGCACGGCCGGCGGCGCCGGGCCGGCATGGGGACGTTCGTCGCGCAGATAGACCCATTGTCGCGCCTGCCGGGTCTTGCCGGCGCCCGGGCTGAGCACCGGCACCGGCGTGTCGTCGGCGTGCAAGGCGTCGCCGGCGCGCACGTGGCGGCCAATCGCCTCGACCAGCGGCGCCACCAGGGCGGCCGTCCTGCCGACCCAGCCCGCCAGCAGCGCCCGGGGCAGCGTCACGCCCTCGCGGGCGTAGATCTGGCTCTGGCGGTACAGCGGCAGGTGGTCGCAGTATTTCGACACCAGGACATGCGACAGCAGGGCCGGCGACGGCAGGCCGCGCGCCACCGGCAGGGACGGCATCGGCGTCTGCACCATGCTCTCGCACGTCCGGCACGACAGCGCCGGACGGACATGGCGGATCACCCGGAAACGGCCGGGCACGTAGTCGAGGATCTCGGTCACGTCCTCGCCCACCGTGTGCATGGCGCCGCCGCAGGCCGGGCAGTCGTCGGCGGGATCATGACGGACCTCGTCGCGCGGCAGATGCTCCGGTAGGGCGCGGCGACGGCGCGCGGCAGGCTGGTCCGGGGCGTCGGCCTCGGTCGGCTCCGGCGGCGCTTCATCCTCTGCTTCGGCCGCTTCGGCCGCTTCGGCCTCCAGGTCCTCCAGGGCCAGTTCGAGCTGTTCGATCTCGCGGGACAGCTTCTCCGACGATCGCCCGAACGTCATCCGCCGCAGGCGGGCGAGTTGCACCTTCAGCTTCTCGACTTCCAGCGCCTTGGCGGTCAGGCCGGCCCTGGCCGCGGCCAGTTCCTCGGCCTGCGCGGCGATGATCGCCCGCAGGGCCTCGACGTCGTCGGGAAGCTGGGAAGACGGTGCGGAAGGCATGGCCGGATTCTAGCCGCAGAAGCCCTAAAAACCAAGGATTTCGGCGCCTTCCGGGGCTCGTCAGCCGGCTGTCTCCGGCCGCCATGTCCGCGTCGGCATGCGCCAGTCGATGCCCTCGATCAGCATGCTCAACTGGGCCGGCGTCAGCGCCGCCACGCCGCCCTCCGCCGAGGGCCAGACGAAGCGTCCCTTCTCCAGCCGCTTGGTGAACAGGCAGAACCCCTGGCCGTCCCAGGCGAGGATCTTGACCAGGTCGCCACGCCGCCCGCGGAAGACGAACAGGTGCCCCGAGAACGGGTCCTTCTTCAGGACCTCCTGCACCAGCATGGCGAGGCCGGGCATGCCCTTTCGCATGTCGGTCCGGCCGAGCGCCAGGTAGACACGCACGCCCGGCGGAACGGCGATCATGCCCCCTCCAGGGCCGCGACCAGCGTCCGCAACCGGGGTGGCGCGATGGTGGCCGGCACGATCAGGCGGCGCCCGTTGGTGAGCACGATCTCGACCGGAGACGGTTCCTCGGGCGCGGGAGCCGCCTCTTCATCCTTCGGCGCCGCGACCTGGACGGGCAGAAAGCCGGGTGCGGCTGGAGCTGCCTTCCGGCACCAGCGTCCGAGGACGCTGGGATGAACGCCGTTCCGCCGCGCCACCTCGGCCACCGGCAGGCCGCTCTCCGCAACCTCTCTGACCATCCGCTCCTTGTCCGCCCGCGGCCATGACCGCCGCCGCGCCGGAGGCTGACTACCATCGTAGGCCATAAGCAACTCGCTCCATCCGCCGATCCACTCCAAGATCGACGAAGTCAGCACTATCGGGACGCCGACGCCAAGGCAGCCGTCAGAAGACGGTTACCATGAAGCACCGAGGACAACACACGCAGCGAGTCGCGGCCGCGAAGGCCGGGTTCAGCGAGAGGACGGCCCGGCGGATCGACCGGGACCCGCGCCTTCCTTCCCAGAAACGGGATCATCGCCACTGGCGCACCCGCGAGGATCCGCTGGAGGACGTCTGGGAGACGGACATCCTGCCGATGCTGGAGGGCGCGCCCGGCCTGAAGGCGGTCACCATCTTCGAGGAGCTGGAGCGGCGCTATCCGGATCAGAATTGGCCGTCGCGCCGGCGGACCCTGGAGCGCCGGATTCGGGAATGGCGCGCGCTGAAGGGGCCGGAGAAGGAGGTCATCTTTCGCCAGGCCAACCCGCCCGGCCGGATGGCCTTGTCGGACTTCACCGATGCCGCCGAGCTGGCGGTGATCATCAACGGGGCGCCGCTCGCGCACCGGCTCTACCATTTCACCCTGGCCTACTCGGGCTGGGAGTACGCCGAGGTGGTGCTGGGCGGCGAGAGCTTCATCGCCTTGGCCGCCGGTCTCCAGAACGCCCTGTGGTCCCTCGGCGGTGTCCCGGCCGAACATCGCACCGACAGCCTGTCGGCTGCCTTCCGGAACCTCGACAAGGAGGCCGCCCGGGACATGACGGAGCGTCATCAAGGTCTCTGTGACCACTACGGCATGGTCGCGAGCCGCAACAACCGCGGCGTCGCCCACGAGAACGGCGCTATCGAGAGCCGGAACGGCCACCTCAAGAGGGCTCTCGACCAGGCCCTTCTGCTGCGCGGGAGCCGGGACTTCCCTGATCTGGAGGCCTACCGCCGCTTCGTCGCCGAGGTGGTGGGGCGGGCCAATGCCCGTCGCCGCGAGATGCTGGCCGTCGAGAAGCCGGTTCTCCGCAGCCTGCCGCCGCGCCGGACGATGGATTACGAAGAGGCCCGGGTGCTGGTGACCAGCGCCGGCGGCTTCGTCCTGCGCCGGGTCTTTTACACGGCGCCGTCGCAGTTCATCGGCCACCATCTCCGCCTGCGCATCCACGACGACCGGCTTGAAGGCTTCCTCGGCGGCACCCCCGTTCTGACCCTGCCACGCGGTCGCGCGCCCTCCGGCAACGGCCATGGCTACGTCGTCAACTACCGCCACGTCATCCACAGCTTGCGACGCAAGCCCCAGGCCTTCCAGAACCTGGTCTACCGGGACCACCTGTTCCCCCGGACCGAATACCGGCGGGCCTGGGATGCCATGATGGCCTCCATGGACCCGCGCGTCGCCTGCCGGACCATGGTCGGCCTACTGGCCCTGGCGCACGACGCCGGCTGCGAGGCGGATCTGGCACGGCGACTGGGCGAGGATCTCGACCACGGACGGCTTCCCGACCTGGCCCTTCTGCGGATGACCTTCCCGGTTAGCGGCGGCACGATCCCGAACGTGACGGTGGCGCTGCCGTCGGCATCGGATTACGACATCCTCGTCGCGGGAGCCGGCCGATGAGCATCTCGGTTGACATCGCCAAGCTGCCGCTGCTCCTCACCGAGTTGCGGCTGCCGACCATCAAGCAGTTCTGGGAGGAATTCGCCGAGCGCGCCGACATGGAAGGCTGGCCCGCCAGCCGTTTCCTGGCGACGCTGGCTGAACTCGAACTCGCGGAACGGGAGCGCCGGCGCATCCAGCGGCACCTCGTGGCGGCCAGGCTGCCTTCGGGCAAGACCCTCGACACCTTCGACTTCTCGGCGGTGCCGATGGTCAGCAAGGCCCACGTCATGGCGCTCGCTGCCGGCGACGGCTGGCTGGACCAGGGCAAGAACCTGCTGTTCTTCGGTCCGCCCGGCGGCGGGAAGACCCACCTCAGCGCCGCCCTCGGCCACACGCTCATCGACAACGGGTTCCGCGTCCTGTTCACCAGGACGACCGATCTCGTCCAGCGCCTCCAGACGGCCCGGCAGGACCTCGCCCTGGCGAGCGCCATCGACAAGCTGGACAAGTACGACCTGCTGATCCTCGACGACCTGTCCTACGTCGAAAAGAGCCAGGCCGAGACCAGCGTCCTGTTCGAGTTGATCGCCGCCCGCTACGAGCGACGGTCGCTCTTGATCACGGCCAACCAGCCGTTCGGCCAGTGGGACCGGATCTTTCCTGACAAGGCCATGACCATCGCCGCCATCGACAGGCTGGTCCACCACGCCACGATCTTCGAGTTGAACGTCGAGAGCTACCGGCGCCGAACCGCGGTCGGCAGGGACGCCGCACCATCCGCGACAACTACCGACGCGGATAATTGTCGCCCGGCGACAACTACATCGGAGACCGGCGACAATTAGACTTGCCGGCGCCGCTGCGCGGCGCCACCATCGTCATCCCATCACGGCGACCGGCCATCGTAGTTGACGCCCACCGGCCTTCCTAATTGTCGCGCTACATGTGGGGGTGTCGTTTGATGGGGCGGGCCTGAACCGATCCTTCCGCCGCTGTGCGGGATAGACGAAAGGCTCGGCTGGACGGGTGTGACCCCCAAAAGGTCTGTTAGCATCCCCACTGCGCTACTGGCAATACTTCTTGCGGATTAGATTGCACTGCGCCTTTTCGGATTCGCCGCCTTTGCCTCAAGCCAAAAAACCACCTTGCGCTGAATCCACCGCCGCTCTCTACCGCCGTTCAGATTTCCGCGTTTGGAAAGCCGACGCCTACCCGCGGTTGGGGCACGACCACCCCCGATTTTCTCCTGAGAAACAACGGCTTCCCCACCTATCTTCAGATGGGGAAGCCGTCAACACGAACCCGAGGGGCTGGGGTTGCGGCCCGGGGGCTTTTTTCATGGTGGTGGGCCGAACGGGACGCCGCCGTGGATCAGGTTCCAAGCGCCCGCAGCGCCGCGTCGTCGCGGATCTCGATGCGGCCGCGCGACAGGGCGACCCAGCCGCGCCGCTCGAACTCCTTGAGCTGGCGGCTGACCACCTCGCGCGCCGTGCCCAGTTCGGTGGCGAGCGCCTGGTGCGTGGCGGAAACGGTGGCCCCGCCGCCGTCGCGCCGGGCGTGGGCGCGCAGGGTCTGGGCCAGGCGCATGTCGACGCGCCCGAAGGCCACTTCCTCGATCAGCATGAGCAGGTCGGCGATGCGGCCGGCGTAGACGGTGAAGACGAAGCGGCGGAAGGCCGGGCTGGCGTCCAGCAACGCCTGGAAGGCGGCGGCCGACAGCACGGCGGCCTTCACCGGCGTCTCGGCCACGCCTTCCGCGCCGTATTCGGCCGACGTCATCAGGCAGGCGGTGGTCAGCACGCAGGTCTGGCCGCGCTCCACCCGGTAGAGGACGATCTCGCGCCCCGACTCCGAAATCTTCTGCACCCGCACCGAGCCGTCGAGCACCAGCACATAGGCCTGGCATTCCGATCCTTCCGAGAACAGCACGGTGCCCGGCGGCACCTCCATCACCCGCAGGGCGTCGCGGAATACGCGCAGGCCCTCGCCGTCGATGGCGGCAAGCTCGGGGAAGGCGGTGCGGATGGCGGCCAGCGCCGTTTCGGTGTCCTGTGTCATGGAGCGCAGTGTGCCGCGCCGGATGCCTCGGGGAAAGCGGAAGATGCGTCCTTCCTTAAGTGGGCCTGTTCGCGCCCGGCCCAAGGCGCCACTGTGACGGCATGAGACAGTCACCCGCCGCAGCTCCCGCCGCCCCGTCACCCGCCGGCGCCGAATCCTCGGCGCGGCATGTGCTGGTGGGCAGCCTGTGGGGGATCGGCGCGGCCCTGATCTGGGCCGGGTGGATGGCGATCACGCGGCTGGGCGTCACCACCACGCTGACGGCCGCCGACCTGACCGTGCTGCGATTCGGCGTGGCCGGCCTGATCCTGGCGCCGGTCCTGTGGCGGGCGCGGCACCGCGTCACCGCCCTGCCGTGGCCGCTGCTGGCGGGCATGGTGATCGGCGCCGGCGCGCCATACTCCATGGTGCTGGGCTTTGGCCTGACCATGGCTCCGGCGGCCCATGCCGGCGCGCTGGTGCCCGGCACGCTGCCGCTGTTCACGGCGCTTCTCTCCGCCCTGTTCCTGGGCGAGGTGATCGCGCGCCGCGCCCGGCTGGGGCTGGTGCTGATCGTCGCCGGCGCCCTGACCATCGGCGGCCTGGGCATCCTGACCGGCTGGCCGCAGGAGACGGCGGGCCATGCCGTGTTCCTGTGCGGGGCGGTGATGTGGGCCACCTTCACGGTCTGCATGCGCCGGGCCGCCCTGCCGCCGCTGGAGGCGGTGGCGGTGGTCTGCGTCGCATCGGGCGTGCTGTTTACGCCGCTTTACCTGGCCCTGCCGCCCCAGGGCATTCCGACCGCGCCGGTGTGGGAGGTCCTGATGCAGGCCTTCTACCAGGGGGTGATGTCGGCGGTCGCGGCGCTGTTCTGCTTCAGCCGCGCCGTCGCCATGCTGGGCGCGGCCCGCGCGGCGGTGTTCGGGGCGCTGGTGCCGGTGCTGGTATCGCTGCTGGGCATTCCGGTCCTGGGCGAATGGCCGACGCCGGGCGACATGGCGGGGATCGTCGCCGTGTCGCTGGGCGTGTTCCTGGCCAGCGGCGCGCGGCTGCCGGGACGCAGGCGGCGCCCGCCGCCTTAGGCCTCGTCCGCGTCCCCGTTCCCCGCCCCGTCCCCGTCCCCGTCAGCGGCCAGCAGTCGGCGCAGGCGTTCCAGGTCGGGCTCCACCGCCGCCGAGGCGCGGTCTTCCATGTCCCGATACAGAGCCAGCACCTCGCGGCCCGTGTCCGTCAGGTGGGCGCCGCCGCCCTTCTGGCCGCCGGTGGCCGATTCGACCAGCGGCCCGGCGAAGTGGCGGTTGGTTTCGTCGACCAGCAGCCAGGCGCGGCGGTAGCTCATGCCCATGCGCCGCGCCGCCGCCGAGATGGAGCCCAGCTCGTCGATGAGCGCCAGCAGGTCCATGCGGCCCGGCCCCAGCACCAGTTGCGCCCCGCGCTTGAAGCGCAGGCGCATCCGCAGGGTCTCGGGACCGGATCGGTCGGCCATGGGGACGCGCCTCCCTTGGTCAGAAGCCCGCGACGCCGCCGTCGCCGCGCGGGTCGGCCGCGCCCTCGATGACACCGTCGGGACGCAGCACCAGCGCGCCGGCGTGGCCCATCAGGTCGTCGAAGTCGCCCACCCGCGCGACCGTGTGGCCGGCCGCTTCCAGCGCCGCGATGAGGGCGGGGTCCATGCGGGCCTCCACCTTCAGGTCATGGCTCTCGCCCTCGTAGGAGCGGCCGAGCGCCCAGCGCGGGGCGCTGACCGCCTCCTGCAGGCCCATGCCGAAGCGGGCGTAGCGGGTGAAGAGGGCCGCCTGCGTCTGCGGCTGGCCGTCGCCGCCCATGGTGCCGTAGACCATCACCCGCCCGTCGCGGAACCGCGCCAGCGCCGGCGACAGGGTGTGGAAGGGCTTGCGGCCGGGCTTCATGAAGCGCGGGCTGTCGGGGTCGAAATCGTAGGCGATGCCGCGATTGTGCCACAGAAGCCCCGTCTCCGGCAGCACCACGCCGGAGCCGAAGGCGTGGTAGAGGCTCTGGATGAAGCTGACGGCCCGGCCCTCGCCGTCGACGCAGCCCATCCACACCGTATCCCCCGGCAGCGCCGGCAGCGGCCAGGGCATGGCCCGGCGCGGCATGATCTCGGCCGCCATGCGGTCCAGCAGGTGGTCGGCCAGGAAGGTGGTGGCATGCACCTGCATGGCGTGCGGGTCGGCCACATGCGTGTTGCGCACCCGGAAGGCCAGCTTGGTCGCCTCGACGATGCCGTGGACGTGGGCGAAGCGCTCCGCCTGCTCCGGCCCCACGTTCAGGCGTTCGAACAGGCCGAGGATCATGAGCGACGTCAGGCCCTGGGTGGGCGGCGGCGTGTTGTAGACCGTGCAGCCCTCCAGCCCCATGGACAGGGGGCGGCGGCGGACGCTGCGGTGGCGCGCCAGGTCGTCGGCCGTCAGCGGCGTGCCGGCGGCGGTCAGGTCGGCGGTCAGCGCCCGCCCGATGGCGCCGCGGTAGAAGTCGTCCAGCCCGTCGCGCGCCAGGCCCTCCAGCGTCTGCGCCAGGGCGGGGTTCCTGTGCAGGCTGCCCTCGGCGGGGATGGAGCCGTCGGCGTTCAGGTAATGCGCGGCAAAGCCCGGATGGTCGCGCAGCGCATCGGCCCGGCGCAGCAGCGAGCGGTGGTGGGCGCTGGAGATCGGCACGCCCTCGCGTGCATGCCACACCGCTTCCTCCACCAGCCGCTCCAGGCTCATGCGGCCTTCCCAGCGGGCGGAGACATCCAGGGCCGACTGCCAGCCCGAGATGGTGCCCGCCACCGTGGCCGCCGCCAGCGGCCCCGTCCCCGGCACGGCCGTCAGGCCTTGCGCGTGGTAGGTCTCGGGCACGGCGCGGCGGCCGGCGGCCCCGCTGCCGTCGATGGAGACGACGGGGCGCCCGGGTTCGGAGATCAGCCAGAAGCCGTCTCCGCCCAGGCCGTTCATATGGGGGTAGACCACCGCGCAGGTCGCGGCGGCGGCTATCATGGCTTCCACGGCGTTGCCGCCGTCGCGCAGCACGGCGGCGCCCGCCTGGGCCGCCAGGGCGTGGGGCGCGGTCACCATGCCCCGGCGCGCGTAGGTGGTGTGTATCATGCGTCGTCCGGTCTCATGAGGCTGGCGCCATTCTTGAGAAAGAACCTTGTCGGGTAAAGACCTTATCCGGACGAATCCGCCATCCGGCCCCTGCGCGGGCGCGGGCGCGCGCAGTCCTACGGTGCCATTCGCCTTGCCCAAGGGTACCGGTTCGGTATAAACCTCCCGCCCAAATTTATCCGACCGCTCCGGATTCCCTATCGCGCAGGACCAAACCTCCATGACCGACGGCGACTACACCGCGAACGTCTACATTCCCATAGCCTGGGAGCTTTTCCACCGCGACACGCGCGCGCTGGCGCACAAGCTGGTGGAGGCCGACCTGGGCCCGTTGAAGGGCATCGTCGCCATCACCCGCGGCGGCCTGATTCCGGCCTCCATCCTGGCCCGCGAGCTGGACGTGCGGCTGATCGACACGGTCGGCGTCGTCACCTATGACGACCGCGTGCGCGGCGAGCCCCGCGTGGTCAAGAAGCCCGACGACATGGTGGGCGACGGCGAGGGCTGGCTCATCGTCGACGACCTGGTCGACAGCGGCGTCACCGCCCGTGTGGTCAAGGACCTGCTGCCCAAGGCGCACCTGGCGACCGTCTACGCCAAGCCCGCCGGCCAGGACGAGGCCCACACCTTCGCCGTCCCGGTGAAGCAGGACGTGTGGCTGCTGTTCCCCTGGGACGCCGAGTTGAAGCCCAACGAGCCGCTTGCGCGCCAGGGCCGCAACCCGAAGTAAAGCGCCGGATTCTTGAAGGTGTCACGGCCAGTCGTCGGATTCCGGTCCGGCGGCGCTTGATCCTGCGTGGGATGCTGCCATATTACGCACTAACGGTTTTCTGCCATTAGAGGAATGACCATGGCGCTCAACCCCGAACGCTCTTACGGCGCGCGTACCGGTGCCGAGGCGCGGGCCGACATCAATCAGGGCCTGCGCAGCTACATGCTCAAGGTCTACAACTACATGGCGTCGGGCGTCGCCCTGACGGGCATCGTCGCGATGCTGTCCAACCCGCTGTCTTCCTTCGGGTTTCTGGCGCCCATCTTCTACAGCGTGAACGCCCAGGGCCAGCTTGCGCCCAACATGCTGCTGTGGGTCTCCATGTTCGCCGCGATCGGCATGGTGTTCTTCATGTCGTTCCGCATCGGCAAGATGTCGCCGGCCACGGCGCAGGCCGTGTTCTGGGGCTACGCCGCGTTGAACGGCGTGTGGATGTCGGGCCTGTTCCTGACCTACACCGACATGTCCATCACGCGGGTGTTCTTCATCGCGGCCGGTGCCTTCGCGGGCCTCAGCCTGTGGGGCTACACCACCAAGCGCGACCTGACGGCCATGGGCTCGTTCCTGATGATCGGCCTGATCGGCCTCATCATCGCCATGGTGGTGAACATCTTCCTGCAGAGCCCGATGATGATGTTCGTCATCTCGGCCGCCGGTGTGCTGATCTTCGCGGGCCTGACCGCCTACGACACGCAGAAGATCAAGGACATGTACATCGAGGGCGAGCACGAGGGCACGGCGTCGAAGAAGGCCATCATGGGCGCCCTGGCCCTGTACCTGGACTTCATCAACCTGTTCATCATGCTCCTCCACCTGTTCGGCGAGCGCCGCTGACGACTCCCGGCCTCCGGGCCGGATGGTCGACGCAAGGAAAGACGCCCCGGAGCTTCGGCTTCGGGGCGTTTTCTTTTGCACGGTGTCCGGCAGGTCTACCGCGCGACGATCTTCACCAGATCGCCCGGCCGCAGGCCGTCGGTCAGCTGCATGTCGTTGAGCAGGCGGAACCACTCGTCGTTCCAGCGGCCGTAGGGCAGGCCGCCGGCCAACTGGCGCACAGTATCGCCCGGCCGCACCTCGGTCACCAGCAGGCGCAGGGGCTCCACCTCGGCGGCTTCGGCGGGGGTGAGGTGGCGGACGGAGTAGGTGGTGCGGCGGAAACCCTCGTCGAAGCGGCCGAAGGCGTTGGGCGGGGCCAGGAACAGGAAACGGATCATGCGCCCGCGCTGCGCCGCCGGCAGCACCACCGCCTGCGCCCGCATGGGGCCCTGGCGGCTCTGCACCTGAAGGGCGGCGGTGGCGCCGGGCAGGCCGTTCACGCGGATGCGCTCCAGGTTCGTGATGCGCGCTCCCTGCATCCAGCCGCGCAGGTAGCCGGCCGAATCATCGGTGCGGCTGGCGCCCATGTCCATGACGATGGCCGCCCCGTCGGGGTGCTGGGCGACCACCTTGTCGGGCGCGTTCATCAGCCGGTAGCCGTCCGGCACCTCGTAGGCAAACCGCAGGCCGGGATGAACGAAACGCTGCCCCAGCACCAGGCCCTGCTCGGGATCGTCGCCGAACAGCATGCCGCTGATGGTGGTCAGGTAGGTCTCGCGCGCCACCACCGGATCGGCCGGGCGCGAGGCCTCGGCCAGTTGCATGGCCCGCTGCACGCGCTCGATGCTGCGGGGGTGGGTCGCCATGATGTTGTACTGGTCCACCGCCGAAGGATCGCGCCCCATCATGCGGGCGTCCAGCCGCGCCTGATCGCCGAGCGTCGCCAGGAAGGTCGTCATGGCGTCGGGGTCGTAGCCCGCCCGCGTCATGTAGCGCACACCCAGCATGTCCGCTTCCAGCTCCTGCTCGCGGGAGTAGCTTTGCAGATACGCCTGGGCGCCGAAGGACGCCAGGTTGGCAATTTCCGAACTGCCGGTCACGGCGCCCAGCAGCACGGCCCCCAACTGCGCCACCATGCCGGCACCCTGACGCTCGGCCGAATGGCGGGCGGTGACGTGACCCATCTCGTGCGCCACCACGCCGGCCACCTCCGCCTCGTTGGAGGCCATGGCCAAAAGGCCGCGGGTCAGCGTGATCTTGCCGCCGGGCAGGGCAAAGGCGTTGACGATGGGCGTGTTGGCGATGGTGATTTCGTACGGAAGGCTGGGGTACTCCGTATAGGGCGCCATGCGCCGCAGGATGCCATCCACATAGACCTGCAGGCGGCGATCCTCGTAGGCGCCGCCGAAGGCCTCCAGCAGCTTGGGATACTCGCGCCGGCCGACGGCGACATCGTCGGCGATGTCGGAAAAGCCGGTAAAGCTGGACCGGCCCGTGGCGGGGTTCTGGGCGCAGCCGGCCAGGCCCGCCGCGGCCACCGCCGCCGTGCCGCCGGCCAGCACGGCGCGGCGGCTCAGGCGCGGCAGCCCGAGGCCGCAGCCGCAGCCGCCGTGGTGTGCGGCATGATCATGCGAATCGTGGCGGGATGCCATGGTCGACCCTCCCTCCCTGTCCTTGACGGCCCGTTCCCGTGGAAAACGGTGCAGAGGCGTCAGGCGATGCGCGTGCCGCCGGGGTTCTTGTCGGGCGTGAAGGCGTTGAAGGTGATAAGAGTGAAGGTATCCTTCACGTCGGGCAGGGTCTGCACCTTCTCGGTGACGAAGCGGCCGACGTCGGTGCCGTCGTCCACGTAGAACTTGGCGAGCAGGTCGTAGGAGCCCGAGGTGGAGTAGATTTCCGAGATCTGCTCGATCTCCTCGACGGCCCGCTCGGCAACCTGATAGGCCTTGCCAAGCTCACACTTGATCATGACGAAAACCGCGCGCATGACGATGGGTATCCCTTTGATGATGCACGGACTCCGGCCGCTCTGGGCAGGGATGCGCATGGTAGGCGCGATGTGCGGCGCGATCAAGGCGGGGCGCCTGCCCGTGGTGATCGCCCTGCTGCTCGCGGCGCTGACCGTCCCGGCCGCGCCCGCAGCCGCCGAGTCGGAGCTGGAGCGGCTGGGACCTGCGCTCAAGGACGCGGGCACGGCCGCGGTGGTCGAGGTGATCGACGGCGACACGGTGGTGCTCGACGACGGCCGCGAGGTGCGCTTCGTCGGACTCCAGGCGCCCAAGCTGCCGCTCGGCCGGCCGGGGTTCGAGGAATGGCCGCTGGCGCCCGAGGCCCGCGCCGAGGTGGCGGCCATGATCGGCGGGGAGACTGTCGCCGTGCGCCCCGGCACCACCGAACGGGACCGCCACGGCCGCGTGCTCGCCCACCTGTTCCGCCTGCGCGACGGGCTGTGGGTGCAGGGAGCCATGCTGCGGCGCGGGCTGGCGCGGGTCTACACCTTCCCCGACAACCGCCTGCTGGCGCCCGAGATGCTGGCGGCCGAGGCCGAGGCCCGCGCCGCTGGGCGCGGCATCTGGGCGCTGGACCGGTACGCCGTGCGCGATGCCGAACGCCTTGCCCAACGGCGCGGCCCCGTGCCCGACGGATTTTTTCTGGTGCGCGGGACGGTCCGGGATGTGGCGCGGGTGCGCGGGACGACCTACCTGAACTTCGGGCCCGATTGGCGCACCGATTTCACGGTCAGCATCGACTCCCGCGCCCGCCGTCTGTTCGAGGGCGCCGGCGTGGACCTGGAGGCGCTGGAAGGCCGCGAGGTTCTCGCGCGGGGGTGGATTCGCAGTCGCAACGGCCCCATGATCGAGGCGACGCACCCCGAGCAGCTCCAGACCGACCCGGCCCTGGTGCGCGCCCGCAAGGAGGATTGATGAACAAGGACCGTGCCCGCCTCGCCTCTGCCGCCGACGCCGGCGAGGACGTTCTGTTCCCGCCGATCGAGGCGCGGGCCTGCGGCCACCTCGCGGTGTCGCGCCCCCACCGGCTGTACTGGGAGGAAAGCGGCAATCCCAACGGCGTTCCGGTGGTCTTTCTGCACGGCGGCCCGGGGGGCGGCTGCGGGCCGGCCTTCCGGCGGTTCTTCGACCCGTCCTTCTGGCGCATCATCCTGTTCGACCAGCGCGGCTCCGGGCGCTCCACGCCCTTTGCCGACGTCACCGACAACACGACGCAGCATCTGATCGACGACATCGAGGCCCTGCGCACCTACCTGGAGGTCGAGCGCTGGGCGGTCTTCGGCGGCTCGTGGGGATCGACGCTGGCGCTGGCCTATGCCCAGGCGCACCCCGACCGGGTGATGGGCATGGTCCTGCGCGGCATCTTCCTGTGCACGGACCCGGAAATCGACTGGTTCCTGCACGGCATGGGACCGCACTTCTTTCCCGAGGCCTACCGCGCCTTCACCGGCTTCCTGCCGGCGGAGGAGCGCGGCGACCTGCTGGGCAGCTACTATGCCCGGCTGGTCGATCCCGATCCCGCCGTCCACGGCCCCGCCGCGCGGTCGTGGAGCGGGTTCGAGGAAGCGTGCTCGCGCCTGATCCCGACGCGCGCGCCCATGCAGCCGCCGCCGGCCGCCGCCGCCGGCGCGTCCCGCGCCGCCGAGCGCCCCGGCCGCGTGGCCGAGCCGACGCTGGCGCTGGCGCGGCTGGAGGCGCACTACATGGTCAACCGCGGCTTCATGGACGCCGGCCACCTCATGGACAACATGCACAGGCTCGGCGACATTCCCGTCACCATCGTCCAGGGCCGCTACGACATGGTGTGCCCCATCGGCACCGCCGACGCCGTGGCGCAGACCTTGAAGCGGCCGCGCTACGTCATCGTGCCCGACGCCGGTCATTCGGCGCTGGAGCCCGGCACGCGCCGCGCCCTGCTTGAGGCCATGCAGGACCTCAAGGGAGCTCTGGCGCGCTGACGGCGGCGCGGCTATAACCCGCGCCTTCTCCTTTCCGATTCGCCCAAGGACCGAGCCATGACCGACCGCCTGTCCGACGCCTCCGGCCTTAAGAGCCTGGGCCGCGACACCCGCTTCGAGTACGACACCGCCAACGCGGGCCTGCTGGAGCGCTTTCCCAACCCCATGAAGAGTGCGAAGGGACGCAAGGTCATCAAGGTCGTGGCGCCCGAGTTCACCTCGCTCTGCCCCATGACCGGCCAGCCCGACTACGCCACCATCGTGCTGGAGTACACGCCGCGCGACTGGTGCGTGGAGAGCAAGAGCTGGAAGCTCTATCTCATGTCGTTCCGCAACGTCGGCGAGTTCCACGAGGCCTGCGTCACCCGGATGCACAACGACCTGGTGGCCCTGCTGGACCCGGAGTGGATGGTGATCGAGGGCCAGTTCACCCCGCGCGGCGGCATCAGCTTCTGGCCGCGCATCGAATACACGCGGGAAGGCTGACCGCGGCCACCCGGGCAAAAGGAAAAGCGGACTTCCGGAGGGGTCCAGAAGTCCGCTTTCAATCCTAGCCGGCCGGGTTCTCCCAAGGAGCCGAGTGGGGGCGGGCTCCCTGGATGCGGTGTGGGGTGCGGCGGAAGAATCCCGGTTCCGCAAGGATCATGGGCGCATCCTACGCCGACCCCCGGAAGAACGCGCGTGCGAAAAAGTTGACCACTCAACCAAAAAGCATATCGCGTATCCTCTTTGGTATATGCGGCCGCGCCGCCGGGGCACGTTGAAGCCTTGCGCGCCGGCGCGGGTCGGGGCACTGTCGCGCGTCATGACGATCCTCGCCCTGGAGATACCCTATCGCGATCCGCTGGCGGCCGTCGCGCCCCTGGCGGCGGAGCCGGGTGCGGTGCTGCTGGATGCGGCCGCCCCCCGTGATCCGCGCGGCCGTTACGCCTATGTCTGCGCCCGGCCGCGCGCGCTGGACCGCCTGCGCCTGGGCGAGGCCGACCCCTTCGCCGTCCTGGACGCCCTGCGGCCGGAACACCGTCCCGCCCTGCCGGGCCTGCCGCCCTTCCAGACGGGCGTCGTGGCGCTTCTGGGGTACGAGCTGGGCGGCGCGGTCGAACGCCTGCCTGCCCCGGCGCACGACGACCTGGACCTGCCCGACCTGTGGGCGGCGCGCTACGACACCATGGCCGCCTTCGACACCGCCGAGCGCCGCGCCTGGGTGATCTCGGCCGAGGGCGAGGACGCGGCCCGCGCCTTCGCCGGACTGCTGGGCAGCGGCGCGGCGGACGACCTGCCGCCGCCGGCGGCAACGCCGGTGCCCTGGCGGCCGGAACGCCGCCGGCCGGAGCACGAGGACGCCGTCGCCCGGACTATCGCCTACATCCACGCCGGCGATATCTTCCAGGCCAACATCACCCAGCGGTTCCTGGGCGAGATGCCGGTGGGGCTGCCGGTCTTCGACCTTTACCGCCGCCTGCGCGCCTGCTCTCCGGCACCCTTCGCCGCCTGGATGGCGCTGGGCGAGGGCGCCGCCATCGCGTCGGTCTCGCCGGAGCGGTTCCTGTCGCTGGACGCGGCCGGGCGCGTCGAGACCCGCCCCATCAAGGGCACCGCCCCGCGCGGCGCCACGCCGGAGGAGGACGCCGCCAACGCCGCCGCCCTGACCCGCAGCGTCAAGGACCGGGCCGAGAACCTGATGATCGTCGACCTTCTGCGCAACGACATCGGCCGCGTCTGCGCCACCGGCTCGGTCAAGGTGCCGGCCCTGGCGGCGCTGGAAACCTTCGTCAGCGTCCATCACCTGGTATCGGAGGTGGAGGGCCGCCTGGCGCCGGGACGGTCGGCCGTCGACCTTCTGCGCGCCTGCTTCCCCGGCGGGTCCATCACCGGGGCGCCCAAGGTGCGCGCCATGGAGATCATCGCTGAACTGGAGCCGGCGCGGCGCGGGCCCTATTGCGGGTCCATCGCCTGGATCGGCGCCGACGGGTCCATGGATTCCAGCATCGTCATCCGCACCCTGTGCATCGGCGCCAGCGGCCGCGTGGCGGCCCAGGCGGGCGGGGGCATCGTCGCCGACAGCAGCCCGGCGGGCGAGTACGAGGAAAGCCTGACCAAGGCCGCACCGCTGCTGCGCGCCCTGGACGGAGGCGCCCGGCAATGATCGTGTGGCTGAACGGGGCGCTGCTGCCCCTCGACGAGGCCCGGATCGTGCCCACCGACCGGGGCTTCACGCTCGGCGACGGGGTGTTCGAGACCATGCGGGCGGAGGCCGGCACAGTGCTGCGCCTCGACCGCCACCTGGCGCGTCTGCGCGGCGGTGCGGCCACGCTCGGCATCCCCGTGCCGCTGGACGACACCGGACTGGCCGCGGCCCTGGCGGCGGTGCTGGCGGCCAACGATCTGGCGCAGGCGCAGGCGGCGGTGCTGCGGCTGGAACTGACGCGCGGGCCGGCGCCCGGCGGTCTCGCCCCGCCGGTGGAGCCCCGGCCCACCCTGCTGGTCACCACCCGCGCCGCACCCGCCGCCGCGCCGGCGCCCGTGCGGCTGGTGACGGCGCGCGGCACCCGGCGCAACGAGCATTCGCCGCTGTCGCGCGTCAAGCACCTGGGCTACGGCGACATGATTCTCGCCCAACGCGAGGCATCGGGCAGCGGGGCGGATGATGCGATCGTTCTCAATACGGCCGGACACGTTGCCGAAACCACCATCTCGAACGTATTTCTCGAGGTGGACGGTGCCTGGGTAACGCCGCCGGTGACGGACGGTGCCCTGCCCGGCACCCACCGCGCCGCCCTGCTGGAGGCGGGCGTGGCGGCCGAGGTGACGGTGACCACGGCGATGCTGGCCCGCGCCCGGCGCGCGGTGCTGAGCAACGCCAACGGCCTGCGCCCCGTGGCGTCCATCGACGGGCGATGTCTGAGCCTTGAGGAGGTGCCCGCGCCATGGCGCTGACCATCGAGCAGTCGGTCGACATCGCCGCGCCCAGCGGCACGGTCTGGCGCGTGCTTGCGGACACCGACTCCTACGCCACCTGGAACCCCTTCATCCAGAGCCTGTCCGGCCGTCTTGAGCCGGGCGCGCGGCTGACGGTGCGGGTCTGCCTGCCGGGGCGTCCGCCCATCGTTTTCCGACCCCGCGTGCTGGTTGCAACCCCCGACCGGGAGTTGCGCTGGCTGGGGCGCATGGCGCTGCCGGGGCTGTTCGACGGCGAGCATTGGTTCACCATCTCGCCACGCACGCCCTCGACCTGCCGCTTCACGCAGGGAGAGTGCTTCCGCGGGCTTCTGGTGCCGGCCTTCACCCGCACCCTGCCGGAAAGCACCGCCAGTGCGTTCCGCGCCATGAACCAGGCGCTGAAGCAACGGGCGGAGGCGCTGTGGTAGGGGCGGGGCGCTCCGTCCTCAGACGAAGCGGGGGCCGTGCGTCCACACCACCAGCGACCGGCGGATGCCGCGCGTGACCGGCGCGACGCGGTGCAGGGCATAACTGGGGAAGGCGATGGCGGTGCCGCGGTCGCGCGGGGCGGCTTCCGGCTCGCCGCGGGTGTTCAACTCAAGCGCGCCGCCGTCGTAGTCGGCGGGATCGGACAACTGCACCGTCAGGCTGAGCTTGCGGCTCTGGGGAATGCCGCGACCGCCGATGTCGGAATGCCAGTCGTAGAATCCCGCCACCTCGGCCCGGTATTCGGTGAGTTGGATCTCTTCGTCGAAGCCCGTCAGCGCAAAGCCGAACACGTCGCGGTTGACGTCGGCCACCGCGCGGGTCAGGCGGGCGGCGATCCAGGCGGTGTCGGGGGCGTCGTGGTCCAGCCAGACGATGTGCGACCGGCGCACGGCGCTGGTGCTGACGCCGTTGACGAGGCCCGCCGCCTCGGCGGCCAGGCGGTCGCGCAGGGCGACGATGCGGTCGCAGTCCTCGGCGCTGAACACGCCCGGTACGGCGACCCATCCCCGCGGCTCGGCGCGCACGGGCGCCAGACGGTCCACGGGGTCTGCGGCGGCCGGTGGCCCCCACGGCAGGACACGCTCCATCGCGCCTCCCTTTCCTGTCGGAAGTTGATACGGAAGACGGGATGTAGCAGGAATTGCGGGAAATGCGAGTCCGGAAACGACGACGGCCGCCTCCCTGGGGGAGCGGCCGGTTCGGAAATGCCGGATTTTCAAGGATGGGGCCCGCCCCGCATCAGGCGGCCGCGTCCGGGAGGGACGGCCGCCGGCGGGGCGAGAGGGCTGCGTCAGCCCACCATGTCCGCCACGATGCGGCGGATGTCTTCAGGCGACAGCGACGTGCCGGTGCTCATGCCCTTGCCCGGTTCGGGGCGGGCGTTGGCACGCGCGGCGACGGCCGCTTCGCGGGCGACGGCGTGGGAGTGGCGAACGTCAGCGCTCCGATGTTCCATGTGCATTATCATTATCCTTCGTTGTTGTTTTTCGGTACTGGCCGCGACGATCAAACGCGGAGTCGATGCCGGAGATGTACCCGGATCGTCCGCCCGTTTTCCATCGCGGTACTGTTAAAGTTAGGCGTCGGAAACGCATCCGACAAGTGTCCATGCGGTGACCAGGAACACCCAAAGGTGAGCCGTTCCAGGCCCTTGGACGGTTTTGTGAACGAACGCTGTCCAACCGGACAGGGTTCGCGTGCTCAGCCGGAAGCGGTCCGGGCCGCCGGGCCGTCGAGGTCCTCGGCCGGTTCGGCATCGGCATCCCACGCGCTTTTCTTGCGGTAGATGGTCGACGCCGAGATGCCGAGTGCCGCGGCCGCCCGCGGGATGTTGCCGTCGCAGGCGGCAATGGCCGTCTCGATGGTTTCCTTCTCCACCTGCCACAGCGGTTTGATGCCGGCGCCCGTGCCGCCCGCCGCGTCGTCCGCGGCTTCGGCCGGTACCGCCGGGGCGGGTGCGGCCGAACGCGGCGGCGTCGCGCGGTTGACCTGTCCGGGCAGGCTGCCGTTGGCGTTCACCGGTGGCGGCAGCATTTCCGCCGCCATCAGCTTTCCGTCGTTGAGGACGACGGCGTTCAGGATCACGTTCTGCAACTGGCGCACGTTGCCGGGCCAGGGGTAGCGCAGAAGGAGATCCTCGGCCTCGGCGGTGAAGCCCTCGAAGCCCTTGCCCTCGCGGGCGGCGTCGATGCGCAGCAGCGTCCGGGCAATCTCAACCACGTCGCCCTCGCGCTCGCGCAGGGGCGGCAGGTGCAGGGGAATGACGTGGAGGCGGTAGTAGAGGTCCTCGCGGAAGTTGCCCTCCTCGACCTCTCTCAGCGGGTCGCGGTTGGTGGCGCAGACGATACGGACGTCGGCCTTCTCCACCTGCTCTCCGCCGACACGCATATAGGTACCCGTCTGCAGGAAGCGCAAGAGCTTGGTCTGCAATTGCGGTTCCATTTCGCAGATTTCGTCGAGGAACAGCGTGCCGCCCTCGGCCCGGCGGGCGGCGCCGTCGCGCGACGACACAGCACCCGTGAAGGCGCCCTTGACGTGGCCGAAGATCTCGCTCTCCATCAGCCCGTGCGGAATGGCGCCGCAGTTGATGGCGACGAACGGGCCGTTGGCGCGCCTGGACTGCTTGTGCAGGGCTTCCGCCGCCAGTTCCTTGCCGGTGCCGCTTTCGCCAGTGATGAACACGGTCGCCTGCGTCGGGCCGGCGGCCTGGATGATGCGATAGACCGACTGCATGGCCAGCGAGGCGCCGATGAAGCCGTGGAAGGTGGCACGGCCGAAGTCGTCCTTCAGCTCCTGCACCTGGGCCTTGAGCGTCTGGCGCTCCAGGGCGTTTGCCAGCGTGACCTTCAGGCGGTCGGCGTTGAACGGCTTGACCAGGAAGTCGTCGGCGCCCGCCTGCATGGCCTCCACCGCCATGCCGATGGAGCCGTAGGCGGTGGCGACCACCACCACCACCGGCAGTTCCTGGCGGCGGATGTGGGCCAGGATGTCCAGCCCGCTCATGTCCGGCAGGCGCACGTCCAGCAGCACCGCGTCGGGCAGCGACCGTTCCAGCGCTGCCAGGCCGGCTGCGCCGCTTTCCGCGTGATCGACGTCGAAACCGGCCTGCGACAGGAAGGCTTCGGTCATGCGCGCGACGGAGAGGGTGTCCTCGACCATCAGCACGCGCTTGTTGGACTTGCCGCCCATATGCCGCTTTCCCCCTGCGACCGAAACGAACCGTGTCGGCGGGATTTTGTTCCCGCCCCTGCCTATCGAAGCCGCCCTAAGGCTTTCGTGTCAAGCATCGCGCAAAACGGGGCGTACCGTCCGGGCGTTCAAAAGGCATTGAAAAGCCGATCCACCGCCCGGAAAGCCGCAGAGCCGCATGTCCGCCTCCCGTCTTCGTCGTCTCGCCGCCGTTTTGCTTGCCGCCCTTCTGGCAGCGTGTCCCGCCGTGTCCGCTCAGGCCCAGGCCCAGGCCCAGGGCGGCGGTGCGGTGCCAACGCCCGCCGAGGCGGCGGCCGGCAGCTCGCAGGACGGCGGCGGCAAACCGGCAGAGGAAGACAGCGACGAACGCTCCAGCGCCGCCCGCAAGCTGTGGCGGCCGATGGACGCCCTGAACCCCGGCCTGCCCGAGCCCGAGACGCCCCTGGCGCTGGCGACGCCGCGCGCGGCACTGGGCAATTTCATGGATGCGGCCGAACGCCGCGACTACGTGCGCGCCGCCAATGTCCTGGACCTGGGCTTCCTGCGCGAGGACCGGCAGGCGGGGCGCGGGCCGGTGCTGGCGCGCCAGCTTCATTACCTGCTGGACCGCAAGGTGGGGATCGACTGGCGCGAGATTCCCGACCGCCGCGACGGCGCCCGCCCCGACGCGGGCAGCGGCAACACCGGTGCGCCCGAACCCCGCCGCTACATCGAGGTGGTCGAGCTGATGCTCGACGGCCGCCCCGTGGCGGTCCAGCTGGAGCGGGTCAAGCCGGCAGGGGCGGAACCGGTGTGGATATTTCCCTCGTCCACGGTGGAGGCGGTGCCGGGGCTCTACGACGAGCACGGCCCCGGCATCCTGCAGCGCCAGATGCCCCGGCTGCTGACTGACAACACGGTCATCGGCGTGCCGGTGTGGGAATGGATCAGTCTGATCGTCTTCGCGGCCTTCTGTTTTTTTCTGGGCTGGCTCATCCGCACCGTTCTCAGCCGCTTCTGGTGGCGGCCGTCCGAGGCCGCATGGACGGAAGGCCTGACACGGCATGTCTCGACGCCACTGATCCTTCTGGCGTCGCTGCTGGTCTTCAAGGCGCTGATCGGCTCGCTGCTCAGCCTGACGGGGCCGATCCTGCGCGTCATCGACGAGGTGACGCTGGCGCTGATCGTCCTCGCCGGGACGTGGCTGGCGATCCGGCTGGTGGTGCATTTCGCCGACAAGTTCGGCACGCCCTTTCTGTCCCGCAGCGAGAGCGAGCACGATCCCGAGGCCCGCCGCCGCCTGACCCAGATCAGCGTCGGCAAGCGCATCGCCATCTTCATCGTCATCATCGCCGGCATCGGCATGGGCCTGAGCTACTACGAGGGCAGCGCCACTGTGGGGCTGTCGTTCCTGTTCTCGGCCGGGGCGTTTTCCATCATCCTGGGCATCGCTGCGCAGTCGGTGCTGTCGAACATCCTGTCCGGCATCCAGATCGCGGTGACCGAGCCCGTGCGCATCGGCGACAACGTTGTGTTCGAGGGCGACTGGGGATGGGTGGAGGAAATCACCTACACCTATGTCACAATCCGCACCTGGGACAAACGCCGCGTGGTCATTCCGCACACCTACTTCCTGTCCAAGCCGGTGGAAAACTGGTCCAAGGTGGCGCCGCAGATGATCATGCCCATCTACCTCTATGCCGATTACCGGCTGCCGGTGGACAAGCTGCGCAAGAAGCTGGGCGAGATCCTGGAGGGCAAGAAGGACTGGGACCGTTCCTCGCCGCCGGCACTTTACGTCACCAATGTCAGCGCCGAGGCGATGGAGGTGCGCGCCCTGGTTTCCGCGCGCGACCCGCTGACGGCCTGGTACCTGCACGCCGAGGTGCGCGAAGACCTGATGGCGTACCTACAGGGGCTGGAGAACGGCCGCTACCTGCCGCGCCGCCGCATCCAGCCGACGGACGCCGAGGGCTCTGTCCTGGGGCTGGCGCCCGGCGGGTCCGACAGCGACCCGGTGCGCGGGGGCGGCTCCGGTCGGCGCCTGACCGAAGAGGAAAAGGCCGCCGCCGTCGGCGACCCGGAGGCCACGGGCGAACCGACGCCCGAGAAGGATCACGACGACGAGGATGCCGATGCGGACGCCGACAGGGCAGGCGACGACGAGGCCCCGGCACAACGGAAAACCGGCAGCGACCGCTAGGGGCCGCCGCCGGTCCAGGCGTCGTCCGGTGCGCCGTCGGCGCGCGCGGGGTCCAGGATCAGGCCGCCGCGGTGGTTTCGTGCTGGGTCAGCAGGGCGTAGAGACCCTCGGCCGTGTCGGTGCCGCGCAGCTTCTCGCAGACCGACTTGTCGCGCAACAGGCGCGAGATGCGGGCCAGGGCCTTCAGGTGGTCCGCCCCGGCGGTTTCCGGCGCCAGAAGCAGGAACAACAGGTCGACGGGCTGTTCGTCGATGCTGTCGAAGTCGATGGGGCGGTCCAGGCGCGCGAACACGCCGTGCAGCTTGTCGAGCTGGGACAGCTTGCCGTGCGGGATGGCGATGCCGTTGCCCACGCCCGTCGTTCCCAGGCGCTCACGCTCCAGCAGGCAGTCGAAGATGGCGCGTTCGTGCAGGCCGTTGAGTTGCGCGGCGTGCTTCGCGATCTCCTGGAGCGCCTGCTTCTTGCTCGTCGCCTTCAGGTTGGGAATGACGGCTTCGGGGCTGAGCAGATCAGAGATCTCCATGCCGGTCCCTCGTCCAGAGTGCTGTTTCAAAAGTAAGACATCGGGTCCGGGGGCCGCCTTGCAAGCCGTCTCGCGACCTTGTGAGCAAGCGGGTCCCGGCCGGGTGGTTCCTAGCACCGCCGGACGTCTTGTTTCCCGGTGGTGAGCGTGCCGCGCCAGTCGGTATCGTGCCGGGCCTGCGCGGCCTTGTTCTCAAGGCGGCGGAAGGTAGGCCGTCACAGAACCGAAGTCAAGCCGAACAATGCGGGCTTTGGCGAAAGATGTATGCAAATTCGCCAGGGTCAGGTCTGTGATATTTTCATCTTCTTTTCGCGCCTCCGCTGAACCGAGGATGGAATCCGCATCGCCTCACGATACTTGGCAACGGTTCGGCGGGCGATGTCGATCCCTTCCTTCTTCAAAAGATCGACGATGGTGTCATCCGAAAGAATGGCCTTGGGATCTTCGGCGTCGATCAGCGCACGAATCCGGTGACGCACCGCCTCCGCCGAATGGGCCTCGGCCCCATCCGAACCGCCGATCGCCTGGGTGAAGAAGTACTTCAACTCGAAGATGCCGCGCGGCGTGGCCATGTACTTGTTGGACGTCACCCGGCTGACGGTGCTTTCGTGCATGTCGATGGCGGTGGCGATGTCGCGCAGGATCAGCGGCCGCAGCCCCGCGACGCCGCGCACGAAGAAGGCGTCCTGCTGGCGCACGATCTCCGTCGCCACCTTGAGGATGGTGTTGGCCCGCTGGTCCAGCGCCTTGACCAACCAGTTGGCGGTCTGGAAGCTTTCCGCCAGGTAGCCCTTTTCCTCCTTGCCGCGCGCGGACTTCGACACGGTGGCGAAGTAGCGGCGGTTGACCAGCACGCGGGGCAGGGCCTCGCTGTTCAGTTCCACCAGCCAGCCGCCGTCGGGGGCAGTGCGCATGATGACGTCGGGAATGACCGGCTGGGCCGGCACGTCGGCGAAGCGCGAGGCCGGGCGCGGATCGCAGCTCCGGATGTCGGCGATCATCTCCACCAGGTCCTCGTGGTCGGCGCCGCACACCTTCATCAGCTGCGTCATGTCGCGCCTGGCCAGCAGGTCGAGCCGCGCCAGCAGGGCCTCCATGCAGGGGTCCAGGCGATCCTTCTCGCGCAGCTGGATGGCCAGGCATTCCGCCAGGTCGCGGGCGAACACGCCGGGCGGGTCGAAGCGCTGCAGGCGCGCCAGCACGGTTTCCACGCGGTCCACCGGCGCACCCAGGGCCTCGGCGACCTCTTCCACCGGGGTCGCCAGGTATCCCGCGTCGTCCAGGCTGTCGATGAGCGCCTGGCCGATCAGGCGTTCGGGCCCGGGCGGGACGTCGACGGTCAACTGGTCGACCAGGTGGTCGCGCAGGGTCGTGGAGCCGGCGAGGGTGTTCTCGAAGCCGCCCTCGTCATCCATGAAGTCGCGCCGGCCGCCCGCCCCGACGGTCGACCAGTCGCTCAGGCCCGGGTCGGCGCCGCCCGCGTCCGCGGCCGCGCCGCCGCCCGCGTCGTATTCCTGGTAGTCGGCGGAATTGTCCACCTCCACGTCCAGCGGCGCCTCGCCCGTCGGCCCGCCCTCGCGGGCGTCCACCAGCAGGCCCTCGCCGGCGTCGCGGCGGTCGTCGTAGCGCTCGGCATCGGCGGCCCGGTCGCGGGGCTCGGCGCGCTCCAGCAGGGGGTTGCGCTCCAGCTCCTGCTCGACGTAGGCGGTCAGCTCCATGTTGGACAACTGCAACAGCTTGATCGCCTGCTGCAGTTGCGGCGTCATCACCAGGGACTGGGTCTGCCGGAGGTGGAGGCTGGGCGCGAGAGACATGATGCGGCCGGCGTTCCGGGACCTAGAGACTGAACCGATCGCCCAGGTACACCCGGCGCACGCCTTCATGCGCCACGATGTCGTCGGGCGTGCCTTCCATCATCACCTGCCCCTCGTGGAGGATGTAGGCGCGGTCGATGATGTCCAGCGTTTCACGGACGTTGTGGTCGGTGATCAGGACCCCGATGCCACGGTTCTTCAGGTGCGCCACCAGATCGCGGATTTCGCCGACCGCGATGGGGTCGATGCCCGCCAGCGGTTCGTCCAGCAGCACGAAGTGGGGATTGGTCGCCAGGGTGCGGGCGATTTCGACGCGCCGGCGCTCGCCGCCCGACAGGGACAGGGCCGAGGCGCGGCGCAGGTGGGTGACGGAAAACTCCGCCAGCAGGCTCTCCATGCGGTGCTCGCGCTCGTCCTCGTCGTCGGTGGCGACCTCCAGCACGGCGCGCAGGTTCTGCTCCACCGTCATGCCGCGGAAGATGCTGGCTTCCTGCGGCAGATAGCCGATGCCCTGACGGGCGCGGCGGTACATGGGCAGGTGCGTGACGTCGGTGCCGTCCAGCGCGATCAGCCCCGTGTCGGGCGTGATAAGGCCGGTGACGCAGTAGAAGCAGGTGGTCTTGCCGGCGCCGTTGGGGCCCAGCAGGCCCACCGCCTCGCCGCGCTGGACGCCCAGCGAAACGTCGCGCAGCACCGGCCGCCCCTTGTAGGACTTGCCGATGGCCTCCACCGCCAGCCCCGCGGCGCCCGGCAGAACCCGCAGGTCCGGGTCCCGCGACGCCGGCCCGGCCTCGGTGGCCGCGTCAGGTATCGACTGAACGGGTCGAAGCGCCATGGTCACGCCTTTCCTCTCATCCCCGATGGGCCCGCCGGGCGCCGGGCAGGCCCGCAACGGCGCATCCCGCACGATGCGCCGGCGTCAGCTTCCGCCCTGGTCGCTGCCCCGGTTGGGCACCAGCAGCCCGCGCGCCTTGCCGGCGGAGCCGCTGTGCATGGTGCTGATGCCGGTGTTCAGGTTCGTGGTCGCCCGATTGCCCGTCAGCACGTTCTTCTCACGGGTGATTTTAACCGAACCTTCCAGCTCGGCGATACCCGTTTTGGCATTGTAATTGCCTTTGTCGCCCTCGGCGACCTCCTGGGGCGTGGTGATGACCACCGCCCCGTCGCCGTAGATGCGGTCCAGTTCGCTGTCGCCGGCCAGGCTGTCGCCGGTGCCGTCGCCGCCGGTATCACCGCCGCGGGGCGCACGCGCCGGCGTTTCGGCAGCGGCGTCCTCGGCCTCGGGGTCCTCGAAGAAGGCTGTCAGCACATCGGCCCGGATGCGCCGGTCACCCCGCACGGCGATCGCGTCACCTTCGGCGATCGCCTTCTTCTCCACCTCGTAGTAGCGGATTTCGTCGTCGGCCGTGACCACGTCCGTCGGCGTGACCAGCTTGGCCGGGGCTCCCCACAGATAGAGCACGGCGTTGTCCACGTCATAGCGCGCCCGGTTGCCGGTGGCGGTTTCCTGCGGGCTTTCGATGCGGACGTTGCCCTCGGCCGTGAGATTGTAGATCTCGGTGCCGCCGCCCTCTTCTTCGGGACGCTCGCGGTAGTCGGCCGTGAGCACGTCGCCGAAGACCTGCGTGTCGCCCTTGATGGCCACGGCATTGCCGCGCGCGATGAAGCGCTTTTCGTCCTGCACCCACTCGATGCCGTCGTCGGCCAGCACCTCGATGGGCTGCGGCTCGTTCGGGTCGCCGCCGGTGGCAAGGTCGATGGTCTGCGCCGCCGCCGGCGTCACGCCGGCCGCGGTCACGGCGCCCGCGCCCAGCGCCACGGCCAGGGCGGCCGACGCCATCAGGCGGCGAAGCGGGGAAGAGAGCATCATGCCGCACACCATCATCGCACCCTTGTTCACAGCGCCTCGTTCGCCCCCTGGTTCAGGATCAGCCGCGACTTGCCGGTCACCCGGATCCGCTTGCCCTTGTCGGTCAGCACGAAGCCCTCGCCGGTGACGTGGCCGAAGGAGCCCGCGCCCTGCACCGGCTTGTCCCCTTCGGCATCGCCCTGCTCCACATGGATCAGCGCCTCGCTGGTGTGGAACTCGTAGCCCTTGTCGTGGAACAGGTTGACGTTGCCCTTCAGGCGCAGCGTGCCGCCACTCTTGGAATAATAGCCCTTGTCGCCGTTGAGCATGACCCAGGCGCCGCCCTCCAGGTTCATGTCGGCCTTGGGATTCTCAAGCTCCACGATGTCGCCGTCGTCGGACACCTCAAGCGCGCGCGTGGCGGTGACGGCGTAGGGCCGGTTTTCCTCGTTGGTGCCGAAGTAGCGGGCGTTGATCATCTCGATCTGGTCGACGGCGGAGGCCTTGAGCGCGGCGAATCGCACCCGCACCTCTTCCTCCACCACCTGGATCTGCGGCCAGGCCACCACCAGCGCGATCAGGATCAGCGCCGCCGCGGGCAGGCAAAACTTCATCAGCCGGACGAATCCGCTGTAGCCGCGCGCCCGTCGCGGACCTGGCCCGGCGGCGGGCGCCGACGGCCGGTCCTCGGGCGTCGCGCGCAGGCGGTCGTGCCCGGCGGGCGCCATCACGCCACTCCCGCCCGCAGGCAATCGTGGATGTGGATGAGGCCGACGGGCTTGTCGTCCTCCAGAACGAAGAGGCTGGTGACGGCCATGGTGTTGAGGATGCGCAGCGCCTCCGCCGCCAGGGCGCTGGAGCGGATGGTCTTGGGGCCGCGGGTCATCACGTCGGCGACGCGGTGGGCCAGCAGGTCGTCGCTCATGTGGCGGCGCAGATCGCCGTCGGTGACGATACCCGCCAGCCGGCCGTCGTCGTCCAGCACGCCGACGCAGCCGAACGACTTGGCCGACATCTCGACGATGGCCTCGGACATGGGGGCGCCCGGCGCGATGAGCGGCAGCCGGGCGCCGGTGTGCATCAGGTCGCGCACCGTCAGCAGGCGCCGGCCCAACTGACCGCCGGGATGGAAAATCTGGAAGTCGGCGGCGGTGAAGCCCTTGCGCTCCAGCAGGCAGACCGACAGCGCGTCGCCCAGCGCCAGCATCATGGTGGTCGACGTGGTGGGAGCCAGGCCCAGCGGGCAGGCCTCGTTCACGCGCGGCAGCACCAGGGCGGCGTCGGCCTGGGTGGCCAGGGTGGAGGTCTCGCGGCTGGTCATGGCGACCAGCGGGATGCCGAAGCGCCGCGTGTAGCCGATCAGGTCCGCCAGCTCCGGCGTCTCGCCCGAGTTGGACAGGGCGATGACGGCGTCGGCGCGGGTGATCATGCCCATGTCGCCGTGGCTCGCCTCGCCGGGGTGGACGAACTGTGCCGGGCGGCCGGTCGATGCCAGGGTCGCCGCGATCTTGCGGCCGACGTGGCCGCTTTTGCCCATGCCGGAGACGATGATGCGCCCCTCGGTCGCGTCCAGCACGTCCACCGCCTTCTGGAAGGTCGCGCCCAGCGACTGCGCCAGGGCGGTCAGCCCCTCGGCCTCCAGCCCCAGGACCCGGCGCGCCGAGGCGATGTCCGGCGAGGCGGCGGTGGAAGAGGCTTCGGTGGTCTTGGCGTTGTGCTGCACGATGGGCACTCTCTCTACCTGTGCCCGCCGACATGCGGCCGGCGGTGGCGGACGGGGCATCTTGCTGTCGAAAAAAGGCGGAAAGCCGGTCGCGCCCCAGTCGGCCCGAAACTTGCAAAACCCTACGCGGGCGGGGCGTAAGCGTCAACGCCGGGATGGCGCGGACGCCCCATATAAAGGGCGGCCGGACCGGGTCGTCAATCAGTGGGCGAAGATGTCCACCTCGTCCCACCCCGCCAGGTCGAGAGCCCCGCGGGTGGGCAGGAACAGGAAGCACTCGGCGGCAAGGTCGACGCGGCCCTCGCGGGTCAGCAGGGCGTCCAGCACGTCCTTCAGGCGGTGCAGGTACAGCACGTCCTGGGCGGCGTAGGCCTGCTGCTGCTCGGTCAGGATCTCGGCGCCCCAGTCGGACGTCTGCTGCTCCTTGCTGATCTCGACGCCCAGCAGGTTGAGGCACAGGTCCTTCAGCCCGTGGCGGTCGGTGTTGGTGCGGCAGAGCTTGGAGGCGATCTTGGTGCAGTAGAGCGGCGCGCAGTCCACCCCCAGCGACCGCTTGATCATGGCGACGTCGAAGCGCGCGAAGTGGAAGATCTTCAGCACGTCGGGATTCGCCAGCAGGCGTTTGAGGTTGGGGCAGTCGTAGTCGCGCGTCAGCTTGACCAGGTGCGCCGTGCCGTCACCGGCCGAAAGCTGAACGACGCACAGCCGGTCGCGGACCAGGGACAGGCCCATGGTCTCGGTGTCCACGGCGACGGATGCGCCGAAGTCCAGATCGGCGGGGATGTCGCCGTGATGCAGGGTGATGGACATGAAAAACCGCCCTCTCGCCTTTGCGCGCGAGGGGCGCGGCTGGCCGGGGCGGGCTTGGCGCCTGTCGCGCGTCTTTCGTCAGAAGGAACACGCCGCGGCGCGGCATCGCGATTGCGATGAAGGAATAAAGAAAAGTGGTGCCCAGGAGAAGACTCGAACTTCCACGACCTTTCGGCCACAGGTACCTGAAACCTGCGCGTCTACCAATTCCGCCACCTGGGCAGGTGACCAGTGAACCTTGCCGAACCCTTTGACGCTCAAGGACTTTCCGTCCCGTTTGCGTCTCGTCTTCGGCGCCGTTCGCCTTGGAGGCCCGGTATGTACTCCGGCTGGCCGGTGCCGTCAACACGAAAATGCAAAAAATTTTTGCGGCGGTCGTTCGCCGCGGTCGCCAATGGTCCTGGACGCTGCCGCCGGACCGTGGCGTCCTGCCGGTGGACACAAGGTTCCAAGGACGGGGAGGGCAGGCGCATGGGCGTGGAGTTTCTAATTACCGCCATCGTGGTCATCCTGGTGCCCGGCACGGGCGTGCTCTACACCCTGGCCCACGGCCTGGGACGCGGCTGGCAGGCGAGCGTGCTGGCCGCGGTCGGCTGCACGCTGGGCATCCTGCCGCACATCGCCGCCAGCATCGCGGGGCTCGCTGCCCTGCTGCACGCCAGCGCGCTCGCCTTCCAGCTGGTGAAGATCGCCGGTGTCGCCTACCTGCTGTTCATGGCGTGGAGCATGCTGCGCGAGGGCGGCGCCCTGTCGGTGGCGGAGACGCCGGAGGCCGCGCCACCGCTGCGCATCATCGGCAACGGCGTGGCGATCAACGTGCTGAACCCCAAGCTGTCGCTGTTCTTCCTGGCCTTCCTGCCGCAGTTCGTGCCTGCCGATTCGGCGGCGCCGACGCTGGCGATGCTGGGACTTGCGGCGGTTTTCATGCTGCTGACCTTCGTTGTCTTCGTCGGCTACGGCGCCTTCGCGGCGGCGGCGCGCCGACATGTGATCGGCCGGCCCGCGGTGATGCGCTGGCTGCGGCGGGGATTCGCCGCCACCTTCGGGGCGTTGGGCCTGCGGCTCGCCCTGGCGGAGCGCTGACCGCCCCGCGCCCTTGAAGCGCGTCCCGCCCCCTTTTCCATAAAGCCGCCGCGGTCCGTCGTGCGTACCTGTCATGCGGGCGGCGCGGGAAAGACACCGGTCCGGTTGCGTATTTCGCGCGGCTGTGGGATTGTCCGCCCACCTGTAATGGTGGGGCGTCGGCCCCGGCCCAACTGATCTCGGCGGGCGCCAGAGGCCCGCGCAAGGGGAGTATGGATGCGATGACGAAGAAGCCTCGTCTGGTGACGGTGTTCGGCGGCTCCGGCTTCATCGGCCGCCACCTGGTCAGGCGTCTGGCGCGCAATGGCGACCGGGTGCGTGTCGCCGTGCGTGACACGGAAAAGGCCTCGTTCCTCAAGCCCATGGGCGACCTGGGCCAGATTTCGCTGGTGCCGGCCTCCATCCTCGACGACGCCAGCGTCAAGCGCGCGGTTGAAGGCGCCGATGCGGTCGTCAACCTGGTGGGCATCCTGGCCGAGAGCGGCAAGGTCACCTTCGAGCGGATGCATGTGGAAGGACCCGAGCGCATCGCCCGGCTGGCCAAGGAAGCCGGCGTGGGGCGCATGGTGCAGGTTTCGGCACTGGGCGCCTCGAAGGACAGCGATTCGGTCTACGCCCAGACCAAGGCCCGCGGCGAGGAAGCCGTGCGCAAGCATTTCCCCGACGCCGACATCCTGCGGCCCAGCGTGGTGTTCGGTCCCGAGGACCAGTTCTTCAACATGTTCGCGAAGATCGCGCGCCTGTCGCCGGTGCTGCCGTTCTTCACCGACGATGCTCCGGCCATGAAGAAGGACCCGTCGGGCCGCTTCCAGCTCGATCTGGTGGGCGGCGGCGGGCCCAAGTTCCAGCCGGTCTACGTGGGCGACGTGGCCGAGGCCATCATGCGCCTGCTGGACGCCGACGCGCCGACCGGCCAGACGTTCGAGCTGGGCGGTGACGAGGTGCTTTCCATGCGCGACATCATGAAGATCGTCGCCCACGAAACGCGCCGCCGCCGCGCCGTCGTGCCCCTGCCCATGTGGGTGGCCGACGTGGAGGCGACCTTCCTGCAGATGCTGCCCAAGAAGATTCTCACCCGCGACCAGGTGCGCCAGCTGCGCAAGGACAACGTGGTGAGCGGCGAGCTTCCGGGCCTCAAGGACCTGGGCATCGAGCCGACGACGGTGGAGGCGATCGTGCCGACCTACCTGACCCGCTTCCGGTCCATGCACAAGCAGATCATCCTGCGCAACCCCAGCCGCCGCGAGCGCTGAGGAACCCGCCGGAACCGAAACCCGAAGCAGGGGCGCCGCCGCCGCAAAACGGCGCGCCGCCCCGTTGCTCGTCGGGATCATCGCGCCCGGCGGCGCGATAAGGTATTTACGCGAAAGCGCGCCTTCGCCATAAATCCGTCATGCAAGACGACACGCCCACGCGCAAGCGGCCCGCCGGTGCGGCACGCCTCCTGACCCCGTTCATCAGCCCGCATCCGGTATTCCGGGCGCGGCGGGCGACGCTGCCCTGGCTCCTGTGGTTCGGGCTGCCGGTGGGATTTGCCGTCGTCACCCTGCTCCTGCGGCTGCTGGCACCGGACGCCTACCACTGGTTCGCCGGCGACAACGAGTTCGGCTTCGGCGAAAACCTCACGGCGGCGCTGTTCCTGCTGTCGGCGCCCCCGGCGGTCTGGCTGGCGATGGCCGACGGCGTGAAGCAGGTGCCCTGGCTGCGCCTGGGCCTCGCCCTGTTCGCCGTGCTGGCCGTGCTGGTCGCGGGCGAGGAATGGAGCTGGGGGCAGCACTTCTTCGGCTGGGGCACGCCCGACTGGATGGCCGAGGTCAACAAGCAGAGCGAAACCAACCTGCACAACATGGCCGAGCGGGCGCTGGACCAGAAACCGCGGGCCATCGCCGCGGCGCTGATCCTGGTGGGCGGGGTGGTCCTGCCGCTGTGGCGCAAGCGCGGCGGCCTGGCGTGGCTGGACCGCTACCCCATCGCCGCCTGGCTGATGCCGAGCGCGACGCTGGCGCCGGCGGCGCTGCTGGTGTTCCTGCCGCGCATCTTCGACCGCATCCAGGTGTGGTTCAACGTGGCCCTGCCGCCGCCCTTCGACATTCCGACCCGCCATCACCAGGAGATGCAGGAGACCTTCATCGCCATGACGGTCTTCCTCTACGTCACCACCCTGGCGCTGCGGGCGTGGAAGTGGAAGACGGGGCGGGAGTAGGGCGCCTGAGCTAAAAAGGGGGGGCGCCGCAAGGGTGGCCGGCGGCGGGAGTGGATGCCAGCCTACCCATCCACTGCCGGATGCAGCGCGATCACCCGGTTTCCGGGCGGCCCTCGTCAGAGGAAACCATACGCCCAGGCCAGCAGGCCGAGGCCCAGGATGATGCGGTAGACGGCGAAGATGGTGTAGCTGGCCCGCCGCAGCCAGGCCATCAGCAGGGCGATGGCCACCAGGGCCGAGAGGAATGCCAGCCCCGCGCCGACCAAGGCATCCAGCGTGAGCTGCCAGTTGCCGGCGTCCACGATGTCCAGCCCCGCCAGGACGCCGGCGCCCAGGATCGTCGGGATGGACAGCAGCATGGAGATGCGCGCGCTATCCTCGCGCTCGTAGCCCATCAGGCGGGCGGCGGTCATGGTGATGCCCGACCGGCTGGTGCCGGGCACCAGGGCGAGTACCTGGGCGAAGCCGACGACCATCACGTCGCGCCAGCTCATGTGCTCGGCGCGCTTGACGGTCATGCAGAGGCGGTCGATCACCCACAGCAGGATGCCGAAGATCAGCGTCGTCCAGCCGATGATGGCGACGGAGCGGCCGTAGAGCGAGATTTCGTCCTTCAGCAGCAGGCCGACGACGACGATGGGCATGGTGGCGGCGGCGATCTGCAGGGCGAGCCGGCCCATGGGGTCGCGGCGGCCACGCATCATGCGCAACAACCCGGCGGCCATGGCGATCAGGTCCTTGCGGAAGTACAGGATGACGGCGAACAGCGTGCCGACATGCACCGCCACGTCCATGTCCAGCCCCTGGTCGGGCCACCCGGTCACTGCGGGAACAAGCACAAGATGGCCGGAGGAGCTGACGGGCAGGAACTCGCTGATGCCCTGCACCAGCGCCAATACCAGGATTTGTAGAAGTGTCACCGAGGGCCCCCTAGAGGATGGTGTGCGCTCTTATATCACCGGCCGGAGTCGGCGGGAAGAATGGCGATGGTACAAGAATGAGACCTATTTTCGGATTGTCTCGCCATGCGGCCTTCGACCGCCGCCGGACCTCGGCAGGGGAATCCGAAGTTAGTAAACACATTTTCCCTAAATGTGCGTTTTCCCTTGGAATCCGTCATCGGGCGCCTTATTGAATAGCGCACGAGAAGACCCTTCCCGACAAACAGCCCGAGGAGGCCGCGCCATGGCGCGCAACAAGATGCTACGCTTCACCACGCTCGAGCAGGAGTATCCCTCCAAGCGTCCGGCCGAGCTGCGCCGCGAGGACTTCGAGGAGATCTATTCCGCGTTCGAGCCGAAGGCGGCGGAGGATCAGGCGTCCCGTTGCGAGCAGTGCGGCATTCCCTTCTGTCAGATCCACTGCCCGCTGGGGAACAACATCCCCGACTGGCTGATGCTGACGGCCAACGGCCGCCTGGAAGAGGCCTACGCCGTGTCCTCGGCGACCAACAACATGCCGGAAATCTGCGGCCGCATCTGCCCGCAGGACCGCCTGTGCGAAGGCTCCTGCGTGCTGGAGCAGTCCGACCACCGCTCGGTCACCATCGGCGCCGTGGAAAAGCACATCACCGACACCGCCTGGGCCGAGGGCTGGGTGAAGCCGCGCACGCCGGAGAAGGAGAACGGCTTCTCCATCGGCATCATCGGCGCCGGCCCGGCCGGCCTGGCCGCTGCCGAGCAGATGCGCGAGAAGGGTTATGCGGTCGACATCTACGACCGCTACGACCGCGTCGGCGGCCTGCTGATGTACGGCATTCCCGGCTTCAAGCTGGAGAAGTACGTGGTGGAGCGCCGCGTCAAGCTGCTGCAGGACGCCGGCATCACCTTCCACCCCAACACCGACGTCGGCAAGGACATCACCTTCGCCGACCTGCGCGCCAAGCATGACGCCATCCTGATCGCCACCGGCGTCTATAAGGCACGTATGCTGTCCTGCCCCGGTGCCGGCCTGACGGGCGTCAAGCGCGCGCTGGACTACCTGACCGCCTCCAACCGCACCGACCTGGGCGACACGGTGGAGGAGTTCGAGTCCGGCGTGCTGGACGCCAAGGACAAGAACGTCGTCGTCATCGGCGGCGGCGACACCGCCATGGACTGCGTGCGCACCGCCATCCGCCAGGGTGCCAAGTCGGTTAAGTGCCTGTACCGCCGCGACCGCGACAACATGCCCGGCTCCCAGCGCGAGGTGTCGAACGCCACCGAGGAAGGCGTGGAGTTCGTGTGGATGGCCGCACCCGAGGCGCTGCTGGGCGACGAGGACAACCGCGTCACCGCCGTGCGTGCGGTCCGCATGCATCTGGGCGTCGCCGACAGCTCCGGCCGCCAGACGCCGCAGCCCATCGAGGGCAGCCAGTTCAACCTGGACGCCGACCTGGTGATCGAGGCGCTGGGCTTCGAGCCCGAGGAACTGCCAGTGCTGTTCGAGGAGCCGGAACTGGCCGTCACCAAGTGGGGCACGGTGAAGACCGACCACAAGACACTCATGACCTCCATCCCCGGCGTGTTCGCCGCGGGCGACATCATGCGCGGCGCCTCGCTGGTGGTGTGGGCCGTCAAGGACGGCCGCGACGCCGCCGAGCGCATGGACGAATACGTCCGCGCCGCCGCCGAGCAGACTGCCGGCGAGCCCTCCAAGCTCGCCCGAGCCTCCTGAGGGAGCCGTAGACACATGACCGACATCAAGAAGACCACCCCCGTCATCACCGAGACCGGCGAACAGTTCGTCGAGCGCTTCCAGCGCAACGCCGACCTGCTGGCCGCCGCCGGTGCCTACGGCCCCGAGTTCGAGCACGCCAACTGCGGCGTCGGCCTGGTCGCCGCCCTGGACGGCCAGCCCCGCCGCGAGGTGGTGGAGGCCGGCGTCGAGGCCCTGCGCGTCCTGTTCCACCGCGGCGCCGTCGACGCCGACGGCAAGACCGGCGACGGTGCGGGCATCCACGTCCAGATCCCGCAGGACTTCTTCAAGGAACACGTGCAGCGCACGGGCCATGAGCTGACCGAGGGCAAGCTGGCCGTCGGCATGGTGTTCCTGCCCAAGAACGACATGAGCGCCCAGGAGCGCTGCCGCACCATCGTCGAGTCCGAGATCCTGACCTTCGGGTACGAGATCTACGGCTGGCGTCAGGTGCCGGTGGACATCTCGGTCATCGGCGAGAAGGCCAACGCCACTCGCCCCGAGATCGAGCAGATCATGATCGCCAACACCAAGGGCGTGGACGACGACAAGTTCGAGAACGACCTGTACGTCATCCGCCGCCGCATCGAGAAGAAGGTGCTGGCCGAGCATATCACCGAGTTCTACATCTGCTCGCTGTCGTGCCGCTCGATCATCTACAAGGGCATGTTCCTGGCCGAGCAGCTGACCACCTTCTATCCGGACCTGCTGGACCCACGGTTCATCTCGTCCTTCGCCATCTACCACCAGCGCTATTCGACCAACACGTTCCCGACGTGGCGCCTGGCGCAGCCCTTCCGCATGCTCGCCCACAACGGCGAGATCAACACGCACGTGGGCAACTGCAACTGGATGAAGGCCCACGAGACCCGCATGGCGTCCGAGGTCTTCGGCGAGCAGATCGACGACCTCAAGCCCGTGGTCGAGGCCGGCGGCTCGGACTCCGCCTCGCTCGACAACGTGTTCGAGTTGATGTGCCGCGCCGGCCGCACGGCGCCCGAGGTCAAGAGCGTGCTCATCCCCGAGAGCATCGGCCAGAACAAGCTGATGCCCGAAGAGCACCGCGCCATGTTCAGCTACTACAACTGCATCATGGAGCCCTGGGACGGCCCGGCCGCCATCGCCGCCACCGACGGTCGCTGGATCGTCGCCGGCGTCGACCGCAACGGCCTGCGTCCCATGCGCTATTCCATCACCGCCGACGGCCTGCTGATCGTGGGCTCGGAAACGGGCATGGTGCGCTTCAACGAGTCCGAGATCATCGAGAAGGGCCGCCTGGGTCCCGGCGAGTGCGTCGGCGTCGACCTGAAGGAAGGCAAGTTCTACAGCGACAAGACGCTGAAGGACCGCCTGGCCGCGCGCCGTTCGTTCGGCGAGTGGGTCCAGCGCATCACCCACCTGGACAGCCTGATCGAGGCCGCCGACCATGGCGAGACCATGGGCGTGAAGGGCGACGAGCTGCGCCGCCGCCAGTACGCGCACGGCCTGACCATGGAGGACATGGAGCTGATCCTTCAGCCCATGGTCGAGGACGGCAAGGAAGCCATCGGCTCCATGGGCGACGACGCGCCGCTGGCGGTGCTGTCGGACAACTACCGCGGCCTGCACTGCTTCTTCCGCCAGAACTTCAGCCAGGTCACCAACCCGCCCATCGACTCCTTGCGCGAAACCCGCGTGATGAGCCTGAACACCCGGCTGGGCAACCTGGGCAACATCCTGGAGGAGGACGCCAGCCAGTGCGACCTGCTGCAGCTTGAAAGCCCGGTGCTGACCACCGCCGAATTCAACGCCATGCGCAAGCACATGGGCGACACGGCGCACGTCATCGACTGCACCTTTGACGTGAACGGCGGCGACAATGCGCTCCGCGATGCCCTGCACCGCATCCAGCGCGAGGCCGAGGATGCCGTGCGCGGCGGCTGCACGCACCTGGTGCTGACCGACGAACACGCCGGCCCGGCCCATGCGGCGATCCCCATGATCCTGGCCGCCGGCGGCGTGCACACGCACCTGGTCCGCCAGCAACTGCGCACCTTCACGTCCATCAACGTGCGCTCGTCCGAATGCCTGGACGTGCACTACTTCGCCGTGCTGATCGGCGTCGGCGCGACCACGGTCAACGCCTACCTGACGGAAGAGGCCATCGCCGACCGCCACGGCCGCGGCCTGTTCGACGACGTGCCGCTGGGCGACTGCCTGCTGGCCTACAAGAAGGCCATCGGCGACGGCCTGCTGAAGGTGATGTCCAAGATGGGCATTTCCGTCATCTCCAGCTATCGCGGCGGCTACAACTTCGAGGCCATCGGCCTGTCCCGCACCCTGGTGGCCGAGTTCTTCCCCGGCATGTCGTCGCGCATCTCGGGCATCGGCCTTCAGGGCATCCAGAAGAAGGTGCTGGAGCAGCACGCCAAGGCCTATGCGCCGGGCGCCATCGTCCTGCCCATCGGCGGCGTCTACCGCTTCCGTCGCGGCGGCGGCGAGCGCCACGCGTTTGACGGCAACCTGATCCACACGCTGCAGCACGCGGTCGCGACCGACAGCTATCAGACGTACCGCCGGTACGTGGACGGCCTTTACAAAATGCCGCCCATCAACCTGCGCGACCTGATGGACTTCCGCTCCGACCACAGCCCGCTGTCGCTGGACGAGGTCGAATCGACCACCGCCATCCGCAAGCGGTTCGTCACGCCGGCCATGTCGCTGGGCGCCCTGTCGCCGGAAGCGCACGGCACGCTGAACATCGCCATGAACCGCATCGGCGCCAAGTCCGACTCGGGCGAAGGCGGCGAGGACCCGGCGCGCTACCGCCCGGCGCCCAACGGCGACAACGCCAATTCCTCCATCAAGCAGGTCGCCTCGGGCCGTTTCGGCGTCACCGCCGAATACCTGAACCAGTGCCGCGAGATCGAGATCAAGGTGGCCCAGGGCGCCAAGCCCGGCGAGGGCGGCCAGCTGCCCGGCTTCAAGGTGACGGTGGAGATTGCCAAGCTGCGCCACTCCACCCCCGGCGTGATGCTGATCTCGCCGCCGCCGCACCATGACATCTATTCGATCGAGGATCTGGCGCAGCTCATCTACGACCTGAAGCAGATCAACCCCGAGGCCCAGGTCACGGTGAAGCTGGTCAGCCGCACCGGCATCGGCACCATCGCCGCCGGCGTCGCCAAGGCCAACGCCGACGTGATCCTGGTGTCCGGCCACTCCGGCGGCACGGGCGCCAGCCCGCAGACCTCCATCAAGTACGCCGGCCTGCCGTGGGAGATGGGCCTGTCGGAGGTCCACCAGGTGCTGACGCTCAACCGTCTGCGCCACCGCGTGAAGCTGCGCACCGACGGCGGCCTGAAGTCCGGCCGCGACATCGTCATCGCCGCCATGCTGGGCGCCGAGGAATTCGGCATCGGCACCTCGTCGCTGGTGGCGATGGGCTGCATCATGGTCCGCCAGTGCCACTCCAACACCTGCCCGGTGGGCGTGTGCACCCAGGACGAAGCCCTGCGCGGCAAGTTCACCGGCACGCCGGAAAAGGTCGTCAACCTGATGACCTTCATCGGCGAGGAAGTGCGCGAGATCCTGGCCGGCCTCGGCTTCAAGAGCCTGGAGGACGTGATCGGCCGTTCCGACCTGCTGCACCAGGTCAGCCGCGGCGCGTCGCACCTGGACGACCTGGACCTCAACGCCCTGCTGGTCCAGCCGGACAACGGCGGCCTGCCCATCACCAGCCAGATCGAGGGCCGCAACGAGGTGCCCGAGACCCTGGACGCCCAGATGATCGTCGACGCAGCGCCCGCGCTGAACGACGGCGAGAAGATGCAGCTGACCTACAACGTGCGGAACACCCACCGCGCCATCGGCACCAAGCTGTCGCACAAGATCGTGAAGAAGTACGGGATGAAGCACCTTCAGCCCGGCCACATCACGGTCCGCCTGCGCGGCGCCGCCGGCCAGTCGCTGGGTGCCTTCGCGGTGCAGGGCCTCAAGCTGGAAGTCTTCGGCGATGCCAACGACTATGTCGGCAAGGGCCTGTCGGGCGGCATGATCGTGGTCCGTCCGGCCGTCTCCAGCCCGCTGAAGAGCAACGAGAACACCATCATCGGCAACACGGTGCTCTACGGCGCCACCGCCGGCACGCTGCTTGCCGCCGGTCAGGCGGGCGAGCGCTTCGCGGTGCGCAACTCCGGCGCCACCGTGGTGGTGGAAGGCTGCGGCTCCAACGGCTGCGAGTACATGACCGGCGGTCGGGCAGTGATCCTGGGCGCGGTCGGCGCCAACTTCGGCGCCGGCATGACGGGCGGCCTGGCCTATGTCTACGACGAGGACGAAAGCTTCGAGCTGCGCGTCAACCCGGACAACGTCGTCTGGCAGCGGATCGAGGTCGACCACTACGAGCAGGAGCTGAAGGCCCTGATCGAGCAGCACGTCGCCGAGACCCACAGCCCCCACGGCCAGCGCATCCTGGCCAACTGGGAGATGGAGAAGCGCAAGTTCTGGCAGGTCGTGCCCAAGGAAATGCTCGACAAGCTGGACGTCCCCGTCACCGCCGGCGACATCGCCGCCGCCGAGTAAGCCCGACGGTTTGGTCAAAACGAAGAAGGGAGGCAGCCCGGCCGGGCTGCCTCCCCTTTTTTCGTTGGCAGGGACGGGCTTTTCGTGAGGGGAGCCGAAGCGGCCCCCCTGACACTCCCCGGCGCCGAGTGGGTCCGGTGATGCACCGGTGAATTTCCAGCTTTCGCAGGAACGACGGATTCCTAAGTTTCTGTTTTCACGGGAAAAATCTCGTCCCGTCACTCACCGAAAGCGGCTGCCGTTCAGCGATCTTCAACATTCCGCGGGGAGCGCGAGGGGCGGTCGGACCGCTCCTCGCATCCACCTCAGGTCGCCCCGCAGCACTTCTTGTATTTCTTGCCCGAGCCGCACGGACACGGATCGTTCCGGCCGATCTTCGCGTCCCGGCGGACCGGGGCCGCGCCGGGGCGGCCGGCGATGGTTTCGGCTTGGCGCTTGAGCCAGAAGTGGTGGATGTAGGCAACGCTGCCGGGGATGAACTCTTCCGCCTCGGCGCGCAGGGCGGCGGCGCGGTCGGCGTCCATCTTCAGGATGTTGCCGCCGTCCTCGCCGGGTGCCAGGCCGATCAGGGCGGTGACGGTCAGGCGGCCGGTTTCGTCGTCGAACAGCGGCATCCAGTCCTCGCCCATGAGGCTGAGACCGGCGCGGAAGCCCTGCGACCACTCCTCCACCCGCAACGCGCCCGAGGCATCGCGCAGGATCGGCGCATAGGCGTCGGTGTCCGCATCCAGATGGGACAGGATCTGGTTGTAGCGCGCGAGGACGTCCAGGTGGACCGCTTCGGCCTGCGTTTCGTCCCGGTAGTCGGGTTCGGCCTCGCCCCACAGGTGCGGCCACCACTGGCTGGGCAGCAGCATGTCGGGGCCGATGGCGACGGCGGTCAGGAACCCGTCCACATAGGGCAGCGACGGTCCCCCGGCATCGGCCAGAAACCGCTCCAGCCGGTGGCGGGCGGGCATGGTAAAGTCCGGCGGCGCGGGCATGGAACCTCCAGATGAAATGGAATGCGGTGCCGGCGAGCGCATGGCTCGCCGGTCATTTGACGCCCTTGAGCCGTCCCCAGTAGAGCGCGCTGAACACCCCGAACACCAGCAGCGCCAGGGCGACCACGGCGGCGGGGGCCGTGGCGGCGAATCCGCCGGCCGCGCCCGCCGCCGGCATCCAGGAAAAGACCACCACCACGCCCAGCAGGCTGGCGACGGCGTTGCCGCCGGCCACCAGCCGCACGGCGGGTGCGCCGGTCGCCACCGCGCCCTTCAGCGCCACGGCCCAGCCCACCAGCAGGGCGCCGGCGGCTTGCGCGAAAACGGCCGCGCCCTCCAGGACGAGGGGCGCGCCGGCCAGCAGCACGAGGCCCAGCACCGCCCGGAAGGCGGCGTCGGCCTTGAGCACGGTTCGGGCCTTGGGAAGGGGTCCCGCCATGTCGTTCCGGTCAGTCCGCCATGGCGGGGCAGGCGCCCGCCGCCGGCGCCGCACAGCCGCCGGAGGCGCAGGCGGGCGCCGGGGCCGGGCGATGGGTGACGGTCGAGGCGCCCAGCGCCGGGGCGGCCAGCATCTTGGACACCTTGGCCGAGCCGCACGACGGGCAGGCCAGCGCGCCCTCGGCGGACTGGGCTTCGTAGTGGGCGTAGTTGTCGAACCACTGCTCGAAGACGTGGCCGTCGTCGGCGCAGCGCAGTGAATAGCGGATCATCCCCTCACATCCTCCGTCGAAGTCAGAATGCCTCCCATATAGCGCAGGGCCGCCGTGACGGAAACGGCCGATCGCGGATCACGCCCCGACGTCCGCCGCGGCCAGGCTCCGCAGGCGCTCGGGCGGGAGGGACGCCGCATGCTCGACCGCCGCCGCGCCGAAGCGGCAGGCCAGCGAGAGCGCCCGGTCCATGGGCAGGCGGCGGGCCGTCAGTCCATGCAGCAGCCCGGCCGTGAAGGCATCGCCAGCCCCCGTGGTGTCGACGGCGCGGGCGGGGGCGGCGGGCACGCTCACGCGATCGCCGCCGACATGCAGCGCCACGGCGCCGCGGGCGCCTTCGGTCACCACCACCCAGCGGAGCGCCTCGCCGGCCAGCGCCTGGGCGCGGGCCAGCACGTCGCGGGGGTCGAGGCCGGAGGCCACCATCACATGCGCCGGCCAGCGGTCGATGGGCGGCGGCGGCAGGTGGGCGCAGACCAGCGTCTTGCGGGCGGCCACGGCCGCGGCCATCGGTGCGGCGAGCGCCGGCGTGAAGGCGTTGATCCACATGCCGGCCACGCCCGCCAGATCGGCGGCGACCGGCGGGTCGAGGCGGATGCTCAAGGGCTGTTCCACCTTGATGATGGTGCGCTCGGCCGCCTCGTCCACCAGGATCAGCGGGCAGGGCGTCGGGCCGGCGCGCCGCGCCACCCCTGAGGCGTCGATGCCGTGCCCGGCAAGCTCGGCGAGGATGCGGCGGCCGGCGTCGTCGTCGCCCACCGCGCCCCACAGCCGCACCGCGTGACCGGCCAGGGCCAGGGCGACGGCGGTGTTGGCCCCGCCGCCGCCGACGCGGTGTTCGCGCCCCCGCGCCCGCATGCGGCCGCCGGGCAGAAGCGGGCCGTCCAGGTACACGACCTCGTCGAGATTCAAGCCGCCGATGACCGCCATGCGTGACATCCGTCACCTCCGTTCTTGATCGGGGTGTACTAAGGTTCCAAACTATACCTCTGAAGATTGTCCGATCAGGCCCTGCCTCCGATGCGCCCCCCTTCTGCCGTCTTCCTGCGGACGTCCCGCACCACATTGTTCTGGTTCGCCCTGGCCGTCATCGTGCCGGTGGTGGTGCTTGGCGTCTACAACGGTCTGGAGGGACGCCGCCATGCCCTGGACCAGGCCGGGCTGGAGGCCGCCCGCCTGGCGGCGGCGGTGGCGGAACAGCATCGGTCGCTTGTTGAATCGGTGCATGCCCTCATGGTGCTGACCGCACGCGACGACGCGGTCGTGGGTGAGGGCGGCGCGGCCTGCACCGAGCTTCTGGCGACCATGGCGGAGCGCTCGCCGCTGGTTTCGGGCCTGGCGCGGGCGGCCGGCGACGGGCGCGTGGACTGCGCCGCCGGTTCCTTCGGCGCCGTTCTGTCGACGCCGGAAACCAGCGCCATGGGCAACGCCACCCTGACGGGCGCCTTCTCCTCGGGGCCCGGCTTCGTGCCGCCGCAGGGGGAGCGGGCGCTGGTGCCCTTCGCGCTGCCGCTCGCCGCCGTGGATGCCGACGGACTGCCGCTGTACCTGATCGCCAACATCAACCTTGCCTGGCTGCAGGCGCGCATCGACCGGCTGGAGGCGCCGCCGGGGTCGCTGATCCTGGTGACCGACCACGACAACGCCATCATCACCACCGCACCCCACCGGCCGGACCTGATCGGCCGCAGCCTGCCGCGGGGCGCCGAGGTGGGCGGCGACGGTGCCGCCGTCGCCGAGGCGACGCTGGAGACGGGCCGCCCCCGCGTCGTGGCCGTGCGCGACTTCCAGGACGGCGTTCGGGTGGCCGTCGCCCTGGACCGGCGGGCGGTCCTGGCCTCCGCCGATGCCGCGTTCGGCCGCAACGTCGGGCTGCTGATCGTGGTGGCGATCCTGTCGCTGGTGATGGCGGACGCCATCGGTGACCGCGCTTTCGTCGCGCCTCTGCGGCGGCTGACCCGCGCCGCCGGGGCCATGGCCGACGGCAACCTGTCCAGCCGCTTCGGCCGCAGCCAGACCGCGGCCGGGGAAATCCGCGACCTCGCCGCCACCTTCGACGCCATGGCCGACCGGCTGCAGCGGCGCGAGATGGACCTGACCACCGCCAACGGCCGGCTGTCGGCGGTCATCGACGCCGCCCAGGACGGCATCCTGACCATCGACGGCAACGGCATCATCCGGGCCGCCAACCCGGCCGGCGCCCGCATGCTGGGCTATGGCGAGGGCGACCTGAACGGCATGCCGGTCACCGCGCTCATGGAAAACACGCCGCGCAACCACCGGCTTCTGGTGCTGGCGGCGGCGGGGCGGCACGGCGGCGGCGGCTTCCGGCGCGAGATCACCGCCCGGCACCGCACCGCCGGGGGCCTCCCCGTGCGGGTCACGCTCGGGCGCTACGACGACATCCACGGCCCCCGCTTCGTGGCCGTGGTGCACGACGTCTCGGGGGAAAAGCGCCAGCAGGCGGAACTGGAGCGCGCCCGCCGGGCCGCCGAACAGGCCAGTGCCGCCAAGAGCGCCTTCCTCGCCACCATGAGCCACGAGCTGCGCACGCCGCTCAACGCCATCCTGGGCTTTTCCGAAACCATCCGCGACCGCGTGCTGGGCCCGGACCCGGACGGGCGGTTCTATGCCCCCTACGCCGGACACATCCACGACGCCGGCACGCACCTGCTGACGCTGATCAACGACATCCTGGACCTGTCCAAGCTGGAGGCGGGCAAGATGGACATCCGCCCCGAGCCCACGCCCTGCGGGTCGCTGGCCGAATCGGCGCTGCTGCTGGTTTCGGGGCTGGCGGACCGGCGCGGCGTCCACGTCTCGGCCGACATCCCGCCGGGATTGCCGCCGGTGCTGGTCGATCCCCGGGCCGGCAAGCAGATGCTGGTCAACCTGCTGTCCAACGCCCTGCGCTTCACCGATCCCGACGGCCGGGTGGAGGTGCGCGCCCGCGCCGCGGGGCCGGAGCACGTTGCGCTGACGGTGCGCGACACCGGCATCGGCATGACGCCGGACCAGCTTGAACAGGCCCTGGAGGCCTTCGGCCAGGTGGCGGAGGGCGCGCGGCGCGTCGAGGCGGGCGGCACCGGGCTCGGGCTGCCGCTGGTCAAGGCGCTGGCGGAACTGCACGGCGGCCGCTTCCACATCAGCAGCACCAAGGGCCAGGGCACGGCCGTCACCGTCGTCCTGGCGTCGGCCCCGGGCGGGACCATCGGCACGCACATCGGAGCGCCGACGGTGGATGCCGGGACGTGAGCCGCGGCGCATATACCCTTGCGCCTGACGCGACCGGCCGCCGATATACTTTCTTCCCGCCCGGGAACCGGTTGCACCCCCTGCGCCCTGGGCCCCGGACCACTACACTGAAGGGCAGGGCGACGTTCAGCCGGACGCACCCGTCGGGGGGAAGGGAACCAACCGCACCATGACGCATGTGGACAGCTCGAGCCGCGGACCGGCCTCGAACCGCGTCGGCGCAGGCACGGCCACCGTCGCCGCCGCGCTGTCGCACGAGTCCGCGTCCGGCGCCTGGCGGGGTTCGGTCGCGGCTGCGGCTGCGGCTGCGGCTGCGTCGGGTTCGCGCCGGTCCACCTTCCGCCGGACGCCGCTGCACCGCCGCCTGGCGGTCCGGCTGGCCCTGGTCGCGGTCCTGGCGACGGCACCGGCGGCGGGGCTTGCGCTGTGGCACGGGCTGGAGGCGCGCCGGGACGTGGTTTCCGGCGTCGTCGGTGAAGGCCTCGGGCTGGCCCGCGCCCTGTCCGCCCAGCATCGCCTGGCGGTGGAGGACGGCCGCCGCGCGCTTGCGGCCCTGGCGTCGGTATCCGCCGCCGATGCCTGCGGCCTGCCGACGGCCGGGCCGTCGGGCCGGTCCGCTCTGCTGGCCGGCGTCACCCGCTTTTCCGCCGACCTTGCGACACTGTGTTCCGCCGCCGCGCCCGGCCAGGCTCGGCCCCTGCGAATCGCCGCCGAGCGCGCCCGCACCGACGCCGGCCTGGCGACCGGCCCGGCGCTGCCGGCAACGGCGACCACCGCCGGCCCGGCCGACGGGCGCCCGCTGGTGCCGCTGGCCCACGCCACGCCCGACGGCGGCGCCGTGGCGGCGCTGCTCGATCCCGCGTGGCTGAGCCCGCGCCTCGCCGCCCTGCTGCCCGCCGAGGGCGCCCTGGTCGTGGTGACCGACGGCGCCGGCCATGTGGTCGCCACGGTTCCCCGCCGCCCCGCCCTGGCCGGAACCGTTCTGGACGTGGCGCCCGGCCCGCACGAGGGCGCCCTGCCCGTGACGCTGAACGGCCGCTCGATGCTGCTGGCCCAGGCGCCGGCCGACGGCGGGCTGGCGGTGGGTGTGGCCTTTGACCGCACCGCCGTGACTGCCGACGCCGATGCCGCGCTGCTGCGCTCCGGCGGCGGCATCGCGCTGGCGCTGCTGGCCGGGCTGCTGCTGGCCGGGCTGGCGGCGCGGACCATGGTCGCCCGCCCCGTCGCGCGCCTGTCGGACGCCACCGCCGCATTGCAGGAGGGCGGCACGCCGTCGCGCATCGGCCCGCCCTACGCCGGAACCGCCGAACTGGCGGACCTGGAACGCGCCCTGGACACGCTGGGGGAGCGCCTCAGCCGGCACGAGGCGGCGCTGATCAGCAGCGAGACCCAGCTTTCGGTCAAGCGCCAGAGCGAGGAGCGCTTCCGCAACCTTGTGGAACTGGCGCCCGAGGCCATTGTGGTCGAGGCGCGCGGGACCGTGCTCTATGCCAACTCCCGCGCCGTCGACCTGTTCGGGGCCGATGGCATGGAGGAACTGCTGGCCGTCCCGCTGATCGACCACATCCATCCCGAGGACCGCGACGAGGTGCGCCGACGCCTGTCGGACGCCACCACCGACGGGGCGGTGGGCGTCGCCGAGGTGCGCGTGCGGCGCCTGGGGGCCGGCGAACTGGTGGCCGAGGTGGTGGTCGGTCCCATCGCCTATGGCGGCCGGCCGGCGACCCACATCATGATCCGCGATGTCACCGACCAGCGCCTCGCCCGCCGCCGCCTGCGCGAAAGCGAGGAACGCTTCCGCGCGCTGGTGGAAAGCGCGCCCGACCTGATTCTGGCGCACGATCGGGGCCGCATCGTGCTTGCCAACGCCCGGGCGGCGCAGGTGCTGTTCGGCGAAAGCTATGGCGATTCGGTGGTCGGGCGGTCCATCTTCGACATCGTGGACGACGCCGACCGCACCGCCGCCATCGCCCGCATGCAGCAATTCGGCAACGCCCCGCGACCCCTGCCGCCCGTGGAGATGGCGCTGAAGCGCGCCGACGGCGGCCGCATGATCTGCGAGGTGATGACGTCGCCGGTCACCTTCGAGGGGCGGCTGTGCCTGCACACGGTGCTGCGCGACGTCACCGCCCGCAAGGCCGAGCAGGCCAGCGTCGCCCAGTCTGCCAAGCTGGCCACGCTGGGCGAACTGGCCGCGGGCATGGCGCACGAATTGGCCCAGCCCATGAACATCATCCGCATGGCCGCCGAGGCCGGGCTTATGGGGATGGATGCCGCCGGTCCCGCCCGTCCCGGCGCCGCGCCGGGCCATGGCAGCGACACCGATGCCACCGTATCCGCCGCCGACCGCGAACGGCTGGAGCTGATCGCCGGCCAGGCCGGCCGCATGGGCGAGATCATCGACCACATGCGCGTCTTCACCCGCCGAGACACCGGGCCCGAGGAACGCTTCGATGCCGTCGAGGCCGTGCGGGCCGCACTGGCCATGATCGACCACGGCCTGCGCGGCGACGGCATCACCGTGGCCGTGGACCTGCCCGAGGCCGGGAACGCCTGCGTCCGCGGACGGCCGGTGCAACTGGAGCAGGTTGTTCTCAACCTGCTGACCAATGCCCGCGACGCCGTGCTGGACCGCCTGTCGGCAGGCGCGGACGGCGATTCCTGGCGGCCGGAGGTGCGTGTCTCCTGCAGGGCCGAGGGCGGGGCCATCGTCATCCGGGTCGCCGACACCGGCGTCGGCGTGCCAGAAGCCCTGCGCGATCGGCTGTTCGATCCCTTCGTGACCAGCAAGGCCGCCGGCATCGGCACGGGGCTCGGCCTGTCCATCAGCGACGGGCTGATCCGTGCCATGGGCGGTCGCATCGGCCTGGAGGCGCCGCCCGCGGACGGCGGCGCCGTGTTCACCGTCAGCCTGCCCCGCGACGGATCGGCCGCCGACCCCTGCGGCTGCGATGCCCTGCGCCCCGCTGCCCGCCCGGCCGCCGCGCCTGCCCCCGCACTCCCGGCCGGCGCTGACGCCGCGGCCGATACGGCACCGGCGCCCGCGCCCGCGCCGGATGGCGATGGCGACGAGGACGAAGAGGCCTCCGCCCTGGTCGCCCATGTGCTGGTCGCCGACGACGAGCGCGAGGCCGCCGGCCTCATGGCCGACTACCTGCGGGCGCGGGGGCACCGCGTATCCGTGGCGCACGACGGGCTGGCGGCCATCGACATCTTCATGGACGACCCTGCCGACGTGCTGGTCACGGACATGCGCATGCCCGGCTGCGACGGCCGCAACCTCATCGCCAGCCTGCGCAGGCATGTCCCCGAGCTTCCGGTTGTGGTGGTCACGGGACACATCGGCGTACGCGAGGCGCGGGGTCTGGAAACAGACGACCAGGTCGCCGCCGTCCTGCGAAAACCCGTCAGCCTGCAACGTGTGGCCGACTTGGTGGATACTTTGTTCACGGCCACCTTATGAGTTTTTACACGGCAGGGCTGTAAAGGCTTTTCTTGCTTGTAGCGTGTCCCGCCGCCTATAGTGGCAGGACTACGCCAAGTGGGGAATGCGGGGCGCGCGCGTGATGAAAGTTCTGTTGGCCGATGACCACACCCTGGTGCGGCAGGGTCTGTCTCCGTTCATCGGCACCCTGGGCGATCAGGTGACCATCCTGGAGGCCGAAACGCTGGACGACGCGGTGTCGCGCGTGCAGGCGGACGGTCCGGTGGACCTGGTGCTTCTGGACCTGAACATGCCCGGCATGAACCGCATGGCGGGCATGACCCGCATGCGGGAGGCCGCACCGGATGCGCCGGTGGTGATCCTGACGGGCTCCATCGACGCCGACGACGTGCACGCCGCCGCCGAGGCCGGCGCGTCCGGCTACATTCCCAAGACGCTCAACGCCACCGCCATGGTCAACGCCCTGCGCCTGGTGCTGTCTGGCGAGCGGTATTTTCCCTCGTTCGCCTTCAACGCCCCGCCGCGCACCGCCGCCGTCGAGGAACCGGCGGGCGCGGGCGCGGGCGCCACGGGTGCTGAGGCGGGCGGCGACAACCCGCTGACCAAGCTGGACGAGCGCGAGACGCACATCGTCTCCATGATGGTCGACGGCGCCACCAACAAGGTGATCGCGCGCGAGCTTGGGTTGCAGGAGGTGACCATCAAGGTCCACACCCGCAAGATCTACCGCAAGCTGGGCGCCGCCAATCGCAGCCAGGCCATCCGCATCATCATGGAAAGCGGCTGGAGCGCCCGCGCGCCCCATCAGCCCTGAGCGGCTTCCCCGGCGGCGCGGCTGTGTTACCGTGGCACCCGCCATGACCGCCGATCGCGCCAAACCCGCCGCCGCCATGCCACGGCCCTACAGCCTGGATGCCGCCCGCGACATGCGGGCGCTGTACGGCTTCGGCTTGTTTCCCCTGCCCGAATACCGCCCCGCCCGCGTCGGCCCCTGGCGGCTGGAGCGCCATCGCGGCAGCCTGGCCCACGGTTATGTCACCCGCGCGGTGGTGGAGCCGGTGCGCTGGGTGCTCTACCGCGACCGCGTGCCCTGGATGTCCACCGGGGTGATGGAGCAGGAGAGCCACGCCTGGCACGTCCACCGGGCGCGGGGAACGGTGGTGGTCTTCGGCCTGGGCATGGGCATGTACGTCAACGCCGTTGCCGCGAAGCCCGAGGTGGAGCGTGTGGTGGTGGTCGACAATGCGCCCGAAGTCCTGGCCGTGCTGCGCGCGGCGACGGACTTCGACGCCTGGAAGGGGCGCGAGAAGATCACGCTGGTGGAGGCCGACGCCCTGGACCCCGCCGTGCCCGAGCGCCTGCGCACGGCGCTGGCGGGGACGCGGCCCGACGTCCTGTACGCCGATATCTGGCCCACCTACCCCGATGCCGGGGCCCCCGCCCAGACCGCGGCCCTGGCGGCGGCGCTGGAGCCCGCGGAGGCCGGCTGGTGGGGGCAGGAAATCTCCTTCGCGCTGTGGGCCCATCGCCAGGGCGGCGGCACGCTGGAGGACTATGCGGCGGCGGTCGGCGTGCCGCTGGCGGTCAGCGACGGCTACCGCGCCTTCTGTCGCGATGCCGCGGCCATCCACGACATCGCCGCACTGGCGGGCGACCGGCCGAGCCTGGGCCAGCGCCTGAAACGGCTGCTGGGCCTGGGCGGACGGAACTGACCGGCGGCGCCTCCGCATCGGCGTGAAAAGTTTCACACCACGAGCGCGGAGTATCTTGCAGAGCGGCGCGGTGATCGCTACCTTAAACACACCTGTATTTCGTGAAAATAATGAACGGACCGCGCACATGCTCGACGGGCGCCGCATCCTGCTCATCATTTCCGGCGGCATCGCCGCCTACAAGTCGCTGGACCTGATCCGCCGCCTGCGCGACCGCGGCGCCGCCGTGCGCTGCATCCTGACGAAGGGTGGCGCCCAGTTCGTCACGCCGCTGTCCGTCGCCGCATTGTCGGAAGAAAAGGTCTATCAGGACCTGTTCAGCCTGACCGACGAGGCGGAGATGGGCCACATCCGCCTGTCGCGCGAGGCCGACCTGGTGCTGGTCGCCCCCGGCACCGCCGACCTGATGGCGAAAATGGCCGCCGGGATGGCCGATGATTTGGCGACGACCGCGCTGCTGGCGACGGACAAGCCGGTCCTCCTCGCCCCGGCCATGAACACCTTCATGTGGTCGCACGCCGCGACGCAGGCCAACCTGCGCACGCTGAAAAGCCGCGGCATCCTGACCGTCGGCCCCAACGCCGGCGACCTGGCCTGCGGCGAGACGGGCGCGGGCCGCATGGCCGAGGTGCCCGAGATCATCGCCGCCGTGGAAGAGGTCTTCGCCAAGGACGACGCGCCGAAGCCGCTTGCCGGCCGCCGCGCGCTGGTGACCAGCGGCCCGACGCACGAGGCCATTGATCCGGTGCGCTATATCGCCAACCGCTCCTCGGGCAAGCAGGGCCACGCCATCGCCGCCGCCCTGGCCGCCCTGGGGGCCGAGGTGACGCTGGTTTCCGGTCCCGTTGCCCTGCCCGACCCGGCGGGCGTGCGCGTGGTGAAGGTGGAGAGCGCGCGCGAGATGCTGGAGGCCTGCCAAGGCGCCCTGCCCGCCGACATCGCCGTCTGCGCCGCCGCCGTGGCCGACTGGCGGGTGGAGGCGGCCGGCCAGAAGATCAAGAAGACCGCCGGCGGTGCGGCGCCGGCGCTGTCCTTCACCGAGAACCCGGACATCCTGGCGACCCTGTCGGCCGCCGGGCCCGACCGTCCGGCCCTGGTGGTGGGTTTTGCCGCCGAGACGGAAAACGTGCTCGATCACGCCGCCGCCAAGCGCGCCCGCAAGGGCTGCGACTGGATTCTCGCCAACGACGTCTCGCCGGCCACCGGCACCTTCGGCGGCGACCGCAACACGCTGCACCTCATCACGGGCGACGGCACCGAAGAGTGGCCGACGCTGGACAAGACCGACGCCGCCGCGCGTCTGGCCGACCGCATCGCCCGGGCCCTGACCGCCACCGCCACCGCCACCACCGCCGCCGCGCCGGCCTGATCCGCGCGCACCCGACCCGCTTCCCGGACCCACGCACCGACGAGAAAACGCCATGCTCCGCCCCTCCAAGAAACTGCTGTTCGCCATCGAGGCGGTCCTGGACATCGCCTACCATGCCGCCGGGGAGCCCGTGCAGAGCCGCGAGATCACCCGCCGCCAGGGCATCCCGCGCCGCTATCTGGAGCAGACCCTGCAACACCTGGTGCGGTCGGGAATCCTGGTCGGCGTGCGCGGCCCCAAGGGCGGCTACCGCCTAGCGCGCGAGCGTCGGCGGGTGACGGTGGGCGAGATCGTGCGCGTGGTGCAGACCATGGAGGCGGCGGAAGATCCCTACAAGGACCTGCCCGGCAGCCCGTTGGGCGTCAATGTGGTGCGGCCGCTGTGGGGCGAGTTGCAGGAGGAGGTCATGGAACGGCTGGATTCCATCACCATCGACGACCTGTGCACCAAGGCCTTCCAGTCGGGCCTGGAGAGCGAGGCCCACAAGGCCATGGACTTCACCATCTGAGGCAATGGCCTTACCTGGCCGCTTGGGGCGGTATCCCCGTGCCGTTGCGTCGGAATTTCCCGTGGCCGAATGCGAGACGGGGATTGCATGTCGGCGAATCCCTCTTATAAATACACTCAAGAGCGTTGGTTCTTGAACGTATTACACAAGAAAACGGGGTTTTAGCGATGACCGAAGCCAGCACCCTCGCCAAGACCAAGCCCGAGTTCCGCGGCAAGGTCTATGACAACATCCTCCAGACCATCGGCGCCACGCCGCTGGTGAAGCTCGGCCGACTTGCGGCCGATGCCGGCGCCAAGGCGACGGTGCTGGGCAAGTGCGAGTTCTTCAACCCGCTGGCCAGCGTCAAGGACCGCATCGGTCTGGCGATGGTCGAAGCCGCCGAGGCCGCCGGCAAGATCACCAAGGACACGGTGCTGATCGAGCCGACGTCCGGCAACACGGGTATCGCGCTGGCCTTCGTGTGCGCCGCCAAGGGCTACCGCCTGATCCTGACCATGCCGGAAAGCATGTCCATCGAACGCCGCAAGATGCTCAAGCACCTGGGCGCCGAGATCGTGCTGACGCCGGCCCCCAACGGCATGAAGGGCGCCGTCGCCAAGGCCAAGGAACTGGTCGAGGAGCACGAAAACGCCTACATGCTCCAGCAGTTCGAGAACCCGGCCAACCCGGAGATCCACCGCAACACCACCGCCGAGGAAATCTGGAACGACACGGACGGCCAGGTGGACGTCATCATCTCGGGCGTGGGCACCGGCGGCACGCTGACGGGCGTCGGCCAGGTTCTGAAGGAGCGCAAGCCCGGCCTGAAGATGATCGCGGTCGAGCCCGAGGACAGCCCCATCCTGTCGGGCGGCGCGCCGGGTCCGCACAAGATCCAGGGCATCGGCGCCGGCTTCGTGCCGGGCGTGCTGGGCCGCGACCTGATCGACGAGGTCATCAAGATCGGCAACGAAACCAGCTTCGAGACCGCCCGCAAGGCGGCCAAGCTGGAGGGCCTGCCGGTCGGCATCAGCTCGGGCGCGGCCATCGCGGCGGCGCTGGAAGTGGCGCAGCGCGACGACATGGCCGGCAAGACCATCGTCATCATCCTGCCCAGCTTCGCCGAGCGCTACCTGTCCACGCCCCTGTTCGAGGAGGCGTGACCCCTCCATATCACGGATGAACCGTGATATTCCGGTGGGCGCCGGTCCGTTGTCGCGGGCCGGCGCCTTTCCGTTTCCAGAGTCGAGAACAGGCTGCTCCATGGACTTCACCGACGCGCAGATCAACCGCTACGCCCGCCACATCATCCTGCGCGAAGTGGGCGGGGCCGGGCAGGAGGCATTGCTGAACGCCCGCGTGCTGCTCATCGGCGCCGGCGGGCTGGGCTCGCCGCTCGGGCTGTATCTGGCGGCGGCGGGGGTGGGGACGTTGGGCATCATTGATGATGACACCGTCGACCTGTCCAACCTGCAACGCCAGGTGATGCACGACTCGAACAGCGTCGGCGTGCCCAAGGTCGAAAGCGCGGCGCAGCGGTTGCGGGCGCTCAACCCCGACGTCACCGTCGTCCCCCACAAGACCCGCCTGACGGCCGGCAATGCGCTTGAGCTGATCGACGGCTACGACATCGTCGCCGACGGCTCGGACAACTTCGAGACGCGGTTCCTGGTCAACGACGCCTGCCATCTGGCCGGAAAGACGCTGGTTTCCGGCGCCATCCTGCGCTTCGACGGCCAGGTGAGCACGTTTGCCACCCATCGCGGCGGCCCGTGCTACCGCTGCATCTACGGCGACATCCCGCCGGCCGGCTCGTCACCCACCTGCGCCCAGGCCGGCGTGCTGGGGGCGGTGCCGGGGGTGGTCGGATCGCTGCAGGCGACCGAGGTGCTGAAGGAGATCCTGGGCGTCGGGGAAAGCCTGAGCGGCCGCCTGATGATCTGGGATGCGCTGGCCGCCGAGGTCCGCACGGTGCGCGTCCCGCGCGATCCGGGCTGCGCCCTGTGTGGCGACGAACCCACCATCACCGATCTGTCGCGGCACAAGGGCTGATACCCTTTGGTCCCGCGGCGCCGGTCGGGGGCGCTCAGTCCATCTCCACCATGGGCGGGGCCAGGACCTCGCGTTTGCCGACGTGGTTGGCCTTCGACACCACGCCTTCCTTCTCCATGCGCTCGATGATGCGGGCGGCGCGGTTGTAGCCGATTTGCAGGTGGCGCTGCACGAAGCTGGTGGACGCCTTGCGCTCCCGCGCCACCAGCGCCACCGCCTGGTCGTACAACTCGTCGCCCGAGGACCCGTTGCCGCCGCCCGGCCCGCCGCCGGCGTCCTCGCCGAAGCCGGGAATGGCGGCCATGGCGGCGGTGTCGTCGTCGCTCTCCTCCGTGACGCTGTCGACATAATCCGGCTCGCCCTGGTCGCGCAGGTGGCCGACGATCTTTTCCACTTCCTCGTCGCTGGCGAACGGCCCGTGGACGCGGGTGATGCGCCCGCCGGCGGCCATGTAGAGCATGTCGCCCTGCCCCAGAAGCTGCTCGGCGCCCTGCTCGCCCAGGATGGTGCGGCTGTCGATCTTGCTGGTCACCTGGAAGCTGATGCGGGTGGGGAAGTTGGCCTTGATGGTGCCGGTGATGACATCCACCGAAGGCCGTTGCGTCGCCATGATGATGTGGATGCCGGCGGCGCGCGCCATTTGCGCCAGACGCTGGATGGCGGCCTCCACGTCCTTGCCGGCCACCAGCATCAGGTCGGCCATTTCGTCGACGATGACCACGATGAACGGCAGCGGCGTGAGGCTCAAGGATTGCTCCTCGAAGATGGGCTTGCCGGTGTCGGGATCGAAGCCCGTCTGCACGGTGCGCGTCAGGCCCTTTTCGGTCCTGGCGGCCTCGGCGACCTTGGCGTTGTAGCCCGCGACGTTGCGCACGCCGAGTTGGCTCATCAGGCGGTAGCGGTTTTCCATCTCGCGCACCGCCCATTTCAGGGCCACGACGGCCTTGTGCGGGTCGGTGACCACCGGCGAGAGCAGGTGCGGGATGCCGTCGTAGGCCGACAGCTCCAGCATCTTGGGGTCGATCATGATGAAGCGGCACTGGTCCGGCGTCATGCGGTAGAGCAGCGAACAGATCATGGTGTTCACCGCCACCGACTTGCCCGAGCCCGTGGTGCCGGCGATCAGCAGGTGCGGCATGCGCGCAAGGTCCACGTACTGGGCCGCGCCGCCGATATCCTTGCCGAGCGCCAGGCACAGGTTCTGGCCGGACTTCTCGAACTCGTCGGCGGCCATCAACTCGCGGAAGCGCACCACCTCGCGCTTGCGGTTGGGCAACTCGATGCCGATGACGCTGCGGCCGGGAATAACGGCGATTCGCACCGACACCGCGGCCATGGACCGCGCGATGTCGTCGGCCAGCCCGATGACGCGGCTGGTCTTGGTGCCGGGCGCGGGTTCCAGCTCATAGAGCGTTACGACGGGGCCGGGGCGGACCTTCACGATCTGGCCCTTGACGCCGAAGTCCGCCAGCACGCCCTCGAGCATGCGGGCGTTGGCCTCCAGGGCGTCCTCGTCCAGCGGGTTGGCCTCTGCCGGGTCGGGCGGGGCCAGCAGGTCGAGCGGCGGGAACACCCAGCCTTCGTGCGGGTCCGGCGGCAGGAGGGAGCCCTGACGGCTTTCCCTCTCGCGCTTGCTGGGCGCCTTGCGCGGCTGGCTGACCACCAGGTCCGACGCCGCCGAGGCGGCGGCCCCGGCGGCGGGCGCGGCTGGGCGGCTCGGCTGGGCGTCGCGCAGGATGGGTTCGCGCCGGTCGGTGACCGAGGGCTCCACCCGGCGTCGGCGGCGGGGCGGCGCCTCGGCGTCGGCCTCGTCGGCGGTCAGTTCGTCGCGGCGGCGGGCGACGGCGGATTTCAGGCGGCCGCCCGCATCCAGCACGGCGTCGGGGATCGCCTTGACGGAGGCAATGGCGCGGCGCCATTCGTCGAACCGCACATGCGCGGTCCACAGGAACAGCAGGGCGCCCAGCCCCGCCCCGGTCGCGGCGAAGACGCCGCGCAGGTCAGCCGCGCCCAGATCCGCCGCCGCATCGCCGGCCGCATTCAGCAAAAGCGCGCCCGCCGCGCCGCCAAGCCCCGCCGCGATGGGCCAGTCGGGCGGCGTCGGCAGGGCGGACAGGCCCAGGCTCACCAGGATGGCGGCGCCGATCAGCCCGACGGTGCGGGCCCACGACGCCGTCACCGGCTGGCCGGAAATCAGCCGCACGCCCCAGCTCAGTACCGCCAGCAGGGGCAGCGCCGCCGCCAGCCCCAGCGCCTGCAGCAGCCCGTCAGACAGCGAGGCGCCGAACAGGCCCAGGGCGTTGGCCGGGTCGCCCTCGCGCGCCAGGTTCCACGACGGGTCTCCCGGCGTGTAGGTCAGCAGCGCCGTCGCCACCACGCCGACGAGGGCCACCAGCCCCAGGCCCAGCACCCGCGCCGCCCCGTCCCGCGCCGCCGCCACCATTTCGGGCGGCAGGAACGGATTGCGGGCGGGCGCCTTGCGGGAGGACGAGCGAGCCATGGGGAATGTCTCCGTCGGTCTGGGCGGCGGGCGTCTGGCGGCGGCGCTTACAGCACCTCGGCAATGCGGGTCAGGGCGGCTTCGGTCTTCTGCTGGTCGTGGACCAGGGCCATGCGGATGTACGGCGCCCCGGCGTTGGAGCCGTCGGCCTCGTCCACCGTCAGGTAGCGGCCGGGCAGCACCTTGATGCCGGCTTCGGCCCACAGCCGGCGGGTGACGGCCTCGCCGTCGCCGACGTCCAGCCACAGGAAGAACCCGCCGGCCGGGGCCACCGTCTCAAGCCCCAGCTTGGGGCCGAGGATGCGGTCGGCGGCGGCCATCTTGTCCTGGTAGAGGGCACGGTTCTCCTCCACATGCGCCTCGTCCCGCCACAGGGCGGCGGCGGCGGCCAGCAGCGGCAGCGCGGTGCCGGCTGCGGAATAGCTGCGGAGGCGGGCGAAGCGGGCGATGACCTCCGGGTCCCCCAGCACGAAGCCCGAGCGCAGCCCCGGCACGCTGGAGCGCTTCGACAAGGAATTGAACACAACCACGTTGGACAGGTCCCCGCCCAACTCGCGGCAGGCGTCCAGCGCGCCCGGCGGCGGTGCGTCGCGCCAGATTTCCGAATAGCATTCGTCGGCGACCAGCAGGAAATCGTGGTCGCGGGCCAGCCGCACCAGGGTCTTCCACTGATCCAGCGTCGCCACCGCGCCCTGCGGGTTGGCCGGCGAGCAGTAGTAGACGATGGCGAGACGGTCGAGCACGTCTCCCGGCAGCCCCGCCACATCGGGCAGGAAGCCGGTCTCGGCGCCGGCCGTCAGCATCAACGGCTCCGCCCCGTTCATCACCGCCGCGCCCAGGTAGACCTGGTAGAAGGGGTTGGGCATGGCGACCAGCGGCGTGCGCGCGGACTCGTCGCTGGGAATGGCGACCTCGCCCAGCATGAACAGGGCCTCCCGCGTGCCGGCGACGGGCAGGATGTGGCGATCGGCTTCCACCATGCCGTCGGGCAGGCCGTAGCGCCGCGTCGCCCACTCGGCCACGGCGGCGCGGTGGTCTGGCGTGCCGTTGACCGGCGGGTACTTGTTCCACAGATGCGCGTGCGCCGCCGCCGTTTCGGTCAGCAGGGCGGGCGAGGCATGCTGCGGCTCGCCGATGGAGAGGATCATGCCGCCGTCCGCGGGCGCCGGGATGTCCTGGAGGAGGGCGTTGAGGCGAGCGAAGGGGTATTCGCTCAGCCGGTCGAGACGCTGGTTGAACTTCATGCGGCAACTTCCTGTGGACAAAGCGGAAACACGATACAGGGCGCCGCCCCGCCGCACAAGCGGGACCGCCACCGCCGCGCGGGGTGGCGGACGCGGTGTTGCCGGTCGGTCACAAGGCTTTCGATCGGGACGGGGCTGGGGGACGGGCCCAGGTTGGTCCCGCGGCGCCGGTCGCCTGAGGACACGCGCGCGGAGCCGCCCCTACTCCGTCCACTCCGTCATCGGCCGTCCCTCGCGCACCCAGCCCTTGATGCCGGGTTCCAGGTTGTAGACCTGGGGGTAGCCCAAGCGCTTGGCGGCGAAGCTGGCGACTGCGGCGGAGCGGTTGCCCGAGCGGCAGTAGATGGCCACCGGCGCATCCGGCGGGGCGGCGGCCAGAAGCGCCTCGGGAAAGGTGCGCACCGGGCCGTTCTCGTCGAACGCCATGATCGTCTTGGCACCGGGGATGATGCCCGTTTCCCGCCATTCCTCGGGCGTGCGCACGTCGATCACCGTCACGCCGTCGGCCGCCAGCTTGGCGAAGGCCTCCGGCCCCACGTCGGCCCAGGCGTGCGCCGACGGAGTGACGCCGGCTTCCGGCGCCCCGGCCGCACGCGCCTCCCACGCCACGGCGGGACCCAGCAGGCTCGCGCCAAGTAGCAGGAGAGCGGCGGCGGTGCGGCGCAAAACCATCATCGACAGGGGCCTTTCCGGCAACGGGGTCAGAGCTGCGACAGCATGGGATTGGAGTTGGACATTTTCTGGATGCGGTCGAAGCCCTGGCGCATCTGCGTCATGATGAACTCCGCCCGGCGCACGGGGGCCGAGTCCACATCGCCGGGGAACTGGCGCACCCAGGCGTTCAGCTTCACCGTCAACGCGCAGAGCACGCCGCCGATTTCGGTGTGGTAGCTCTGGATCAGCTCCTTCACCCGCTGGAAGCGGATGGCGGAGATGTTGTCCCACATTTCGTTGGTGGAGCGGTCGAAGTTTTCGAACCGCCCGGTCACGGCCGCCGACAACTCGTTCAGGCGGGCTTCCATCATGCGGCAGGTCTGCATGAGCTGCTGGTCGTTGCGCAGCTGCCAGTTGTTGCGCAGCGCCTCCATGCTGTCCAGGAAGTTGTCCAGCAGCGGCTGGATGCGGTCCAGGCACTGGCGATAGTAGCTGAGCGACAGGAAGATGTCGCCGTAGTCCTCCAGGAACTTGGGAATCTCCATGACGTCGATATCAAGCTTCTGCGCCATGATCTTCAGCTTTTCGCGCGCCTTGCGCACGTCGGGATCGCGGAACAGGCGGATGATGTCGTCGAAGTCGTGGATGGAGACGTCGGAGTCGCCGTAGATCTGCATGATCAGCGGCCGCGTGAACTTGGTCATGTAGTCGCCAAGCTCGCGGTTCTTCTCGGGACTCAGCTTCAGCGCGGCGTTCTCGCGCACCGGAATGTCCATCTTGCGCAGCAGGATGCGCAAGCTGAACACGTCGTAGGTGGGCAGCAGGGAAAGCTGGCGCAGGGTCACCAGGTCGGGGTGCGGCTTGCGCGGCTCGTCGTCGTCCTTGTCGTCCTCGTCCTCGTCCTCGGGCGGGGTCCAGCCGAACATCTTGGGCAGGGCCTCCACCTCGATCTGGCCCGAGCCCGTCTCGCGCTCCGAGAACACCTCCACCACGCTGCGCAGGTGGTGGTTCTTGATCATGCGGGATCGCTGCAGCGCCTTGGTCTCGATGGGAATGATCTCGAGCGGCAGCACGTACAGGCTGTCCATGTCGGAATCGACGATCGGCGTCACCGGCTTGCGCGCGGCCATGTGCGGCGGTCCCTTCCCTGCCGGAGGTGCGGTGCGGTGCGGTGCGGCCCAGCCGGGCCGGCGTTTCGTCATTCTACCATATCAGGAGTACGGTCAAGGAAAGATGCGCGCGCCGCGCAGAGCGGCATCCCGCGTGCTGGCGCGGCGGCGGCGTCTTGGGTAAAAGAACCGCCATGCCACGCTTCAAGCTCACCATCGAATACGACGGCGGCCCCTTCGTCGGCTGGCAGCGCCAGGCCAACGGCCTGTCCGTCCAGGAAGCCCTGGAGACCGCCGTCGCCGGCTATTGCCAGGTCGACGCCGTCGTCCACGGCTCCGGCCGCACCGACTCCGGCGTCCACGCGCTGGGGCAGGTGGCCCATGTGGACCTGCCGCGCCACGACCCGCCGGCCAGGGTGCGCGACGCGCTGAACGCCCATCTGCGCAAGCACCCCATCAGCATCCGCGACGTGGAGCAGGTGGACGAGGACTTTCACGCCCGCTTCTCGGCGCGGGAACGGTCCTACGTCTACCGCATCCTCAACCGCCGCAGCCCGCCGGCGCTGGACGCGGGGCGGGTCTGGTGGGTGGGCCCGGACCTTGACGCCGCGGCCATGCACGCCGCCGGGCAGATCCTGGTCGGCCACCATGATTTCTCCACCTTCCGCGCCAAGGAATGCCAGGCCCGGTCGCCGGTGAAGACGCTGGACGAACTGGCCGTCACCCGCGAGGGCGAGGAGGTGCGGCTGTTCGTCCGCGCCCGGTCGTTCCTCCATCACCAGGTGCGCAACATGGCCGGCGCGCTGAAGCTGGTGGGCGAGGGCAAGTGGACGGCCGACGACCTGCAACGGGCGCTCGACGCCCGCAACCGCGCCGCCGGCGGCCCTACCGCGCCGCCCCAGGGCCTGTACTTCCTTTCGGTGCGCTATCCGGAGCACGACGCCTGATGTCCTGGCTGACCCTGACGCTTGCCATCGCCTTCGAAGTCGCCGGCACCACCAGCATGAAGCTGAGCGAGGGCTTCACCAAGCTGGTGCCGTCGGTGGCGATCTTCGTCTGCTACGCTGCGGCCTTCGCGCTGCTGACCCTGACGCTGCGGACCATGGGCGTGGGCATCACCTATGCCATCTGGTCGGGCGTCGGCACGGTGGCGACGGCGGTCATCGGCGCCCTGGTCTTCGGCGAGAGCATGGGACTGGTGAAGGTGGCCTGCATCCTGCTTATCACCATCGGCGTGGTCGGGCTGGCGCTGGCCGATTAGCGGTTTCGTCCTCCTTCTGGTCGGGCAACCGGGCGGCGCCCCGCGGCCGTTCCTGCAGCACGTATATTAGCGTGTTCGCAACAAGAAGGGAGCCGCGCCATGTTCATCGAGAAGGTGAAGTCCGAGGGCCTGGCCCACCTGTCCTATGTGGTCGGCGGCGGCGCCAAGGCGGCCGTCATCGACCCTCGCCGCGACTGCGAGGACTACATTCGCATCGCGCGCGACAACGGCGCCACCATCACCCACATCATCGAGACCCACCGCAACGAGGACTATGTTTCGGGCGCTCCCGTGCTGGCCGGAATGACAGGTGCCGCCGTCCTGCACGGTCCCGACGCCGACGCCGACATTGCTTACGCCGAGACGGCGCCCGAGGGGACGGAGGTCGACCTGGGCGGCGGGTTGCGGCTGAAGGTGCTGGAGACGCCGGGCCACACCCACGACAGCCTCTCCATCGCCGTCTACGACGACCAGTTCGGGGAAGAGGCCGTTGGCGTGTTCACCGGCGACGCCCTGTTCATCGGCGACGTCGGCCGCACCGACTTCTATCCCGACGAGAAGGAGCGGGTGGCCGGCCAGTTGTTCGATTCGCTGCAAAAGATTCTCGGCCTGGGCGACCAGACGATCCTCTATCCGGCGCACGGGGCGGGCTCGGTCTGCGGCTCGGGCATGGCGGACCGCGAGTTCTCCACGCTGGGCTACGAGCGCCTGAACAATCCCATGCTGAAGATCACCGACCGCGACGCCTTCATCCGCGCCAAGGTGACCGAGCATCACGACTATCCGCCCTACTTCCGGCACATGGAGCACCTGAACAGCGTCGGCCTGGACAAGCGCGCGCCCGTCGGCGCGCCGCGCGTGCTGACGGTCGATGAACTGGACGCAGCCGGCAAGCGGGCGGTCCTGCTGGACGTGCGGCCGGCGGCGGCGTGGCTGGGGGCGCATGTGCCGGGCTCTCTGGCCATCGCGGTGGGAATGGTCCCGGCCTTCGCCGGCTGGCTTCTGGCGCCCGAGGACGAGATCGTCCTGATCGCCGAGGATGCCGCCATGGCCGAGGCGGCGACCACGCATCTGGCCCGCATCGGCTACGACCGCGTGGTCGGCTTCTTCCCGGCCGGCATGACCAGGTACGCGACCACAGCGCGCCCGTTCGAGGCGGCGCCCGTGGTCGACGTGGTCGAGGTGGAGGCCCTGGTGGCCGACCCGCCGGCGGACTGGACGCTGCTGGATGTGCGCTCTGACGACGAGGCGGCTTCGGCCGGGATTGTGCCGGGATCGAAACAGATCTACGTGGGCGAGCTGCCGACGCGCCTGGACGAACTGCCCAGGGACCGGCGCTATACCGTCATGTGCGGCAGCGGCGCCCGCGCCACCGTGGCCGCCTCGGTTCTGGCGCGGGCGGGATATGCCGACGCCGGCGTATTTCTGGGCTCCATGCAGGCGTGGCTGAAGCGCGGCGACGAAACGGCCTAGTCCTTCGCGGGGTGCCGGACCTGCGTCCCGCCGCGGCCCCGCCCGTGGCGGGGAGGAGATCCCGTTCGGTCCCGCCGGGCGGGATTATCCATGACGGTTTTGCATGGCTGCCGACGCAGCTGTTGTGGAAACCCTCATAGCAATTGGTATAAATTGATCTATCCGATCCGCCTAAAGGGCTAGGCCCAAAAAAGCACGACTGGGGAAGGAAGGTCGCGGCAATGCTCTCTTCACTGCGCATCAGGACCCGTCTGTATGCAGGTTTCCTCGTGGTGCTGGCCCTGCTGGCGCTGGTGGCTGCGGCGTCCATCTGGGTGTTCTCCTCGGCGTCCACCTCCTTCGACCGCTTCGCCGGGGCCGCCCATGGCGCCGTCTCGGGCGTGGAACTGGACCGCACGGCCTCGGCCTTCGATCGGCGCGTCGACGAATACCTGAGCAACCCCGACGCCGAGGCGCGCGAGGCGCTGGAGGCCAGCCGCGCCGACCTTGAAGAGGCCATCGCGGAGGTCCAGGGCCTGGCTATGGCGGGCGCCGCCGGCGAGCAGGCGGAAAACATCGCCGCAGCCTACAACGCCTATCTGGCGGCGCTTGAGCCGGCCATGGCGCTGGCGGAGCGGCGAGTGTCGCTCGCCCAGGACACGCTGAAGCCGACGGCGGACGAACTGGTGGCCGAGGCCCGCGACGTGCTGGAGAACGGCACCCTGGCGCAGCTCGCCGGCGCCGCACGGCTCATCCAGCACACGCTTCAGGCCCAGATGGCCGTGACCAGCTACCTCCTGGAGCCCACCGACGACGTCTTCGCCGTGATCTGGGAGGAACTCTTCGCCGTCGACGAGGCCATCGCCCAGATGCCCAACGCCGACGCCGCCATCGCGCTTTACGACGCCTACCTGAACGGCGTGAACGAGCTGTCCGGCGTGATCGGCGAGATCCAGGCGGCGCACGTGACGCTGGAGGCCCAGGGCGCCATCATCACGGAAAGCGCGGCGGCCATGAAGCAGGCGGCCGTCGCCTCGGAGACGGCCATCCAGAAGGCCACCAACGCGCAATTGGAGGGCGCCGGCGACCTGGTGATCGCGCTGACGGCCGTCAGCCTGCTGCTGGGTGTCGCGGCGGCCTTCCTCATCGGCCGCAGCATCGCCAAGCCGGTGACGGAGATGACGGCGACCATGGCGCGGCTGGCCGATGGCGACCTGTCGGTGGAGGTGCCCGCCCAGGGCCAGAAGGACGAAGTCGGCGAGATGGCGGCGGCCGTGCGCGTCTTCCGCGACAACGCCCGCAAGGTCGAGCGTCTGCAGCAGGAGCAGGAGGAAGTTCGCCGCAAGGAGGAGGAAGCCCGCCGCGAGGCCATGCTGGGCCTGGCCGACGAACTGGAGCAGGACGTCGCCGGCGCCATCGGCGACATCACCTCCTCGGCGTCGCAGATGCAGTCGACGGCCGAGGCCATGTCGGCCACCGCCGACGACACCAACCGCCAGTGCTCCACCGTCGCCAATGCCACCCAGGAAGCGTCGAGCAACGTCGAGACCGTGGCCGCGGCCGCCGAGGAACTGTCGGCGTCCATTTCGGAAATCAGCCGCCAGGTCAACCAGTCGGCCACCATCGCGCGTGAGGCCGTCAGCCAGGCCGGCACCGCCAACGATCAGGTGGAGGGCCTGCTGGAGGCCACCGGCCGCATCGGCGAGGTGGTGAACATGATCACCGACATCGCCGAGCAGACCAACCTGTTGGCGCTGAACGCGACCATCGAGGCTGCGCGTGCCGGCGAATCGGGCAAGGGCTTCGCCGTCGTGGCGAACGAGGTGAAAAATCTGGCCAACCAGACCGGCCGCGCGACCGAGGAAATCAGCCAGCAGATCCAGTCGGTGCAGGTGGCGACGCAGACGGCGGTCAACGCCATCAAGAGCGTGACGTCCACCATCGACCAGATCAACGAGATCGCCGGCGCCATCGCCTCGGCGGTGGAGGAGCAGGGCGCCGCGACCCAGGAAATCGCCCGCAACACCCAGCAGGCCGCCCGCGGCACCCACGAGGTCACCTCGACCATCGGCGGCGTCACCCAGGCCGCCGGCGAGACCGGCCAGGCCGCCACCCAGGTGCTGCAGAGCGCCAACGACCTGCACGTCCGCGCCGAACAGCTTCAGTCGGCGGTGGGCAGCTTCCTCAGCCGCGTGCGGGCGGGGTAGGGGGCGGCGGCCGCACGGCCCCTCACCCGCCGCCGCGCGCCAGGATGTCGTCCAGGGCGCGGCGCAGTTGCCCGGGCGTGACCGGCTTGTGAAGCAGCCCCAGGCCCAGGCCGGTGATCGTCCGCTGGGTTTCCGGGCTGGTCTCGCCGGTCAGCACCAGGGTGGGAACCTGCCCGCAGAGGCCGCGCACGCGCGCCACGGCGTCGGTGCCCGTCTCCCCGGCGCGCAGGCGGTAGTCGGCCAGGATCAGGTCGGGACAGCGGCCGTCGGCCCGCAGCAGGCGCGCGGCTTCGGCCCCGGAGGCGGCGCCCAGCGTCTGGTATCCCCAGTCCTGCAACTGCCCTTCCGTGCCCATGAGCACGATGGCGTCGTCGTCGATGACCAGAACCAGCGTCTCGGCCGCCGCGCGCCGCCCGTCCGCGGCTGGCGGGGCAGCGCCGACGTCGGCGGCCTCGGCGGCGTGGTCGGGCTCCGCCAGCGGCGTCTCGACCGAGAAGACCGAGCCCCCGCCGACCCGGCTTTCGACGTCCACCGGCAGGTCCAGCAGCATGGACAGGCGCCGCACTATGGCCAGGCCCAGACCAAGGCCCTGTTCGCGGTCACGCTCCGGGTTGCCGACCTGGTGGAACTCGTCCCACACGCGCTCCAGATGTTCGGCGGGGATGCCGATGCCGGTGTCCCGCACCTCGATCCGCGCCGCCTTGCGCTCCGGCACGGGCCGGCAGTTCACCACGATCTCGCCTTCGGGCGTGTAGCGCAGGGCGTTTTCCACCAGGTTGCGCAGGATGCGCCCCAGCAGCGTGCGGTCCGTGCGGGTCCAGGCCGTGCATTCGGCGACGCGGAATGTCAGCCCCTCTTCAAGCGCCCTGCCTTCGTATGCCGTGCGCAGGTCCTCCAGCACCGGCGCCAGCGGGAACCGCTCCAGGCGCGGCTCCACCATGTTGGCGTCCAGGCGCGAGACGTCGAGCATGCTGTCGAGCAGCCCCTTCAGGGCATCCAGGGCGTTGGTCAGGTGCCCCAGGCGGTCCGCGCCTTCCGTATCCTTCAGGTGCGGGCGCAGGGATTCGGTGAAGAAAAACAGCGACTGCATGGGCTGGCGCAGGTCGTGGCTTGCGGCGGCCAGGAAGCGTGATTTCGCGTGGTCGGCCCGTTCCGCCTCCTCCTTGGCGCGCCGCAGCTCGCGCTCCATTTCGGCGCGGTGGGAGATGTCGTAGAAGGTGCAGGCGGACAGGATCATCCGGCCGTCCGGCGCGAAGACCGGCGCGGCGTTGACCATGAAGGTGGTCAGCCGGCCGTCCCCGCGCCGGTAGCGCATTTCCGTCAGCGGCGTCGGGTCGCCGGTGATGAGCGGGCGGGCCAGGGGGTATTCGTCCGCCGCATAGGACCTGCCGTCCTCGTGCAGGCCGCCGTATTCCCCGTAGGCGCTGACGTCGGCTGTCGGCGTGACGGGGTGCCCGAGAAGCCGTTCGGCCTCGCTGTTGTGCAGGATCACCTTGCCGGAGGGTGCCTCGGCGACGATGACGCCCGCCGGCATCTGTTCGATGATGGCGCGCAGCAGGCGGCGCTCGCGGTCCAGTTCGGCGGTCAGGCGGTCGCTTTCCTGTTCGGCCCGGCGCAGGTCGGTGATTTCGGTGACGACGGTTCCGGCATGGACGACCCGGCCAGTGTCGTCGGTGACGGGGAACCACCCGGTCCGGAAATGGCGCTTGGAGCCCGGCGGTTTCAGGGTTTCGGCGTAGATCTCGAAGGGCGCCGGCGCGACGCCGGTGGCGAATATCTGCGCGATGACGGGCATGACGTGCGGCGCCACGTCGGGCAGAAGGTCGCCGATGCGCCGGCCGATGTGCTCCTCGACCGGCAGGCCGTTGATCTCGGCCATCCAGCGGTTGACCCGCGCGAAGCCGCCGGCGTGGTCGAAGTAGGCGAAGCCCACCGGCGCGTGCTCGAACAGGGCTTCCAACTGCCGTTCCGCCATGGCGCGGCGTTCGGCGGCGGTGGGCAGCGCGCCGTCGCCGAGCGAGCGCAGGAACAGGCTGGCGCCATCGTCGAAGGGAAAGGCGCGCGCCGACCACGACGTCGCCGTCGGGGCGTGTTCCAGGTCCGCAGCCTGGGCGGTTCCCGTTTCGCGGACCCTCCGGCAGAGGTGACGCAGGGCGGTGCCGAAATCGGCGCCGAAGGCCGCGGCAAGCGATCGCCCCACGGCCGTGCCGGCGCCCGCCGAAAGGTCCTCGGCCGCCGCGTTGGCGAAGGTCACCCGTCCGTTCCGGTCCACATGCAGGATGCCGTCCGCCGTGCTGTCGAGCAGCCGGCGGAGATGGGCCGAAGCGTCGAAGGCGGCGGGCTCGGAGGGCACGGCGGCGGCGTCTCCCTTTCCTTGCGGGTGGGGCGACCGACGCCGCCCCGTCGGCGCTCCGGCAGGGTCAGACGCTGGTGCCGCCCACCGTCAGCGGCTCGACCAGAAGCGTCGGCTGGCCGACGCCGCACGGCACGCCCTGTCCTTCCTTGCCGCAGGTGCCGATGCCGGGATCGAGGCCCATGTCGTTGCCGATGGCCTTCACCCGCGTCAGCACGTCGGGGCCGTTGCCGATCAGGGTCGCGCCCTTGACCGGCGCGCCGAGCTTGCCGTCCTCGATCATATACGCCTCGGAGGCCGAGAACACGAACTTGCCCGACACGATATCCACCTGTCCACCACCGAAGTTGACGGCGTACAGGCCTTTCTTGACGCTTCGGATGATGTCTTCCGGATTGGCGTCGCCGCCTTCCATGTAGGTGTTGGTCATGCGCGGCATGGGCGCGTGGGCATAGGACTGGCGCCGCCCGTTGCCGGTGGGCTGGGCGCCCATGAGGCGGGCGTTGAGGCGGTCGAAGATGTAGCCGGTCAGGATGCCGTCCTCGATCAGCACGGTGCGGCTGGTGGGCGTGCCCTCGTCGTCGATGGTCAGCGAGCCGCGGCGGTCGGGAAGGGTGCCGTCGTCCACCACCGTCACGCCGGGCGCGGCCACGCGCTTGCCCATGCTTTCCGAGAAGGCCGAGGTCTTCTTGCGGTTGAAGTCGCCCTCCAGCCCGTGGCCGACGGCCTCGTGCAGCAGCACGCCGGGCCAGCCGGGGCCGAGCACCACCGGCATTTCGCCGGCCGGCGCGTCGATGCTGTCCAAGTTGACCACCGCCTGGCGGATGGCCTCGTCGACGGCGGCCTTCCAGGCGTGTTCCTCGACCAGGCCGTCATAGGTGACACGCCCGCCCATGCCGTGGCTGCCGGTTTCCATGCGGTCGCCCTGGGACACCATGACGGACACGTTCATGCGCACCAGCGGGCGGATGTCGGCGGCCATGGTGCCGTCGGCACGGATGATGTGGACCGCCTGCCACGAGCCGGTCAGCGAGGCCATCACCTGGCAGACGCGCGGGTCCCTGGCACGCGCGTAGGCGTCGATCTCCGCCAGCACGCGCACCTTTTCCTCGAACGGCACCATCGGCAGCGGGTTCGCGTCGGTGTACAGCGCCGTGTTGGTGCCCGTCGGGGGATCGGCCATGATGCCGCCCGCCCCCCGGCGCACGGCCCGGACCGTGTCGGCAGCGCGGTTCAGCGCGGCGTCGTCGAGCGTTGTGGCGTGGGCGAAGCCCGTCGCCTCGCCGGAGACCGCGCGCAGGCCGAAGCCCTGGGCGGTGTCGAAGCTGGCCGACTTCACGCGGCCGTCGTCGTAGGCGATGCTCTCGGACTGGCGGTATTCCAGGTACAGCTCGCCGTCGTCGCAGCCCTCCAGCGCGCCGGCGACCGTCGCCTGGGTGCGGTCGCGGTCGAGCCCGGCCTTGGTGAAGAACAGGTCCTCGGTGACGGCGATGTCTGCCATGGCGGTGCGTCTCCTGAAGCGCGGCGTCGCGGTATGGTGCTCGGTCGGTCTTGCCACGGACGGGCGCGCCCTGGCAAGCGGGTCCTCCCCATGTGGGGCGGGAACCGCCGCATGTCACGGGATGCACCACCCGACCGGGGAGTGTTCGCGGGCAGCTTCAGGCGGTAAACAGGATGGGCGCCGTTTTCGCGCGCCAGGAGCCCGTTCCATGCCCGATACCGCCGCCGCCGCCCTGACCGAGCACCCGTTGCGGGCCATGCTCAGCAACGAGGTCCACGCCCGCCCCCACGAACAGCTGGAGGGGCCGTGGCGGGCGACGCATTTCGCCATGCTCTCGGGCGAGCGCGGATCGCAGGAGGAGCGTGACCTGCTGGCCGGGCTTCTGGCCGACCACGGCCTGCCGGCCCCGCCCGAGGGCGCGGTGTACCATTCCGTCGACCTGGACCCGGTACGCCTGCGGTGGGAGCGGCACACCGAGTTCTCCACCTGGACCTTCCTTCTGCCCGGTGCGTTCGACCCTGCGGCACCGTTTGAGGAAACGGCCCTGGACGCCGTGCCGGAAGCCTGGGTGCGCCGCCTGCCGGGGCAGCTTCTGGTCGGCATGCACGTCGCCATGGATGGCCGCGAGCGCGGCGTGGACGAACTGGCGGATTTGTTCGGCAGCCGCGTCGCCGGCAGCCGCGTCGGCGGCGGGGCGGGGGCGGTCTACACCGATTTCCTGCTGCGCGGCGACGGTTTCGGCCGGGCGCTCATCGTCAACCGCCGCCTGACGCCGGGGCAGTCCGGCCGCACGCTCCAGCGCCTGCTGGAGATCGAGACCTACCGCATGATGGCGCTGCTGACCTTCCCCCAGGCGCGCGAGACCGGGCCGCGCCTGTCGCGCATCGAGCAGGGCCTGGCCGAGGTGACGGCGGAACTGGCCGAGAGCAACGGCGGGGCCGACCGCGACCGCCGCCTGCTGGGCCGGCTGACGGAATACGCCGCCGAGACGGAGCGCCTGCTGGCGGCCCTGAACTTCCGCCTGTCGGCCTCGCGCGCCTACCACGCCATCGTCCGGCGGGCGGTGGCCGACCTGCGCGAGGAGCGAATCGAGGGCCTGCAGACCTTCGCCGAGTTCCTGGCCCGCCGCCTGTCGCCGGCCATGAACACCTGCGAACATGTGGGCGAGCGCATGGAGACCCTGTCCAAGCGCCTGACGCGCGCCGGCGACATGCTGCGCACGCGCGTCGACATCGCGCTGGGGGAGAACAACCGCGACCTGCTGCACAGCATGAACCGCCGCGCCGAGTTGCAGTTGCGGCTTCAGGAGACGGTCGAGGGGCTGTCGGTGGTGGCGATCAGCTACTACCTGCTGGGGCTGGTGGGCTATGCCGCCAAGGGGCTGAAGGAGGTGGGGCTGCTGCCCGTCGACCCGGCGGTGGCGGTGCTGGCCGGCCTGCCGGTGGTGGTGGCGCTGGTGCTGATCGGCGTGCGCCGGCTGCGCAAGGCGGTCACCAAGCGCGGGCACTGAGGGATGGCCCGCCGGCGCGCGGTGTCACTCCGCGTTGCGGCGCAGCCAGGTCCAGGCGCCGGCCAGGAAGGCAATGTTCAGGGCGGGGATGGCGAAGGCCTTGAAGGCGGCCCAGGTGTCGGTGTCGAAGCTGCGCCAGACCACCTCGTTCAGCCCGGACAGCACCAGCAGGAAGGTCACCAGCGCCAGCGTCAGGTGCTTCCAGGCCTCGGGCCGGGCGCGGGTGCCGGCGCCGAACACGGTGCGCAGCGGCATGCGGCCGAAGGCGAGCGCGGCGGCCAGGACCACCGCCACGGCCGTGTTGCTGATGGTCGGCTCCATCTTCACGAAGCGCGGGTCCGTCAGCACCAGCGTCAGCCCGCCGATGGCGCCCACCGAGACCAGGCTCGCCACCGGCACCAGCGGGATGCGCCGCTCGCCGCGCCACGAGATGACCGTCGAGACCAGCGTGCCGGCGATCAGCAGCGCCGTGCCGACATAGATGTCCCAGATGCTGGTGCCGACGAACAGCAGCAGCGCCGGGCCCAGTTCCAGCACCATGCGGCGGATGTTGCCGCGCAGATCCCATCCGTCGGCCTTGGTATGGCCGGCAGCGGTGGCGGCGTTTGCGAGGCTGTCGTGCTTGTCGGTCATGGCGTGAGGGAAACGCGCGCGCAGGTGAAGGGGATCGTTGCCATTTGGCGCCTCAGGACCCGAACAGGGCGCCGAACATGTCCGGCATGGGCAGGCCGGGCGTCTGCTCCGGCGCCACGAACAGGCTGCCCAGCACCACCAGGCCGAACAGGCCCAGGATAATGCCGGAGCCGCGGTTCAGCCAGAGCAGCCAGTTGGGCGAGAACTTATGCCGAATGGCGCCCGCCAGCGCGCTCAGGCACAGCCACCACAGGGCCGAGCCGACGAAGACGCCCAGGATCAGCAGCCCGGCGTCGAGCCGGTCGTTGGCCACCTGCACCGCGCCCATGGAGGCGAACACCGCCATGAAGGCCAGAATGGTCGCCGGATTGGTCAGAGTGATGACGAAGGACGAGGCGAAATCCCGCCACAGGCCCATATGGACGTCGGGCGTCTGCCACAGCGTCGGCTTGGTGCGGAAGGTGCGCAGGCCCAGCACCAGCAGGAACACGCCGCCCACCAGCGACAGGATCGTGCGGTGGTCGAACAGGAAGTCCGACACCAGCGTCAGCCCGAAGCCCGCAACGGCGCCATAGAGCGTGTCGGCCACGGCGGCGCCCAGGCCGGCGATCCAGGCGGCGACGCGCCCGTCGGCCAGTGCGCGGCGGATGCACAGAAGGCCCACCGGCCCAACCGGCGCCGCGATGGCGAAGCCCACGGCCACGCCCTTGAAGAAATAATAGTCCATGCCTTGCAGTCTTTGGCGGCGACCCCCGATGGCCGCCGGCGGCACAATACCAGATATCGTCCAGGATGCGACCGTTAGGTCTGCTCTTGCCGCGTCTCCGCCGGGTCGTCGAAGCCTTCACCGGCGTAGAAGCGGTCCACCTGTTCCTGCGACAGCACCGGCTCCAGCTCCAGCGCATCGTCGCGCCCCGTGGCGGGGGGCTGTTCGTCGTCGCGCCGGGCGGGGCCGCGGTAGGCCGGGTCGTCGCGGCGGCGCCGGTCGGGGCCGAAGTAGCTCTTCAGCCGCACGTAGCGGCGCGGCCGCTCGATCACCGCGCGGATGCGGCTGAACAGGCTGGCGGCGGAAAACGGCTTGATGAGGTATTCGTTGGCGCCCGCGTCCCGCGCCGTCACCACATGAAACTTCGTGGCATGGGCGGTGACCATGATGACCGGCAGGAACGGATCGGGGCTGTCGGGGGCGTTGCGCAGAAGGCGCGTCAGCTCCACCCCGTCCAGGTGCGGCATCTCCCAGTCGGCCAGCACGATGTCGGGCTTGCGCAGGCGGACCATCTTCAAGGCCTCGGCGCCGTCGGGCGCCTCGCGGATGTCGCTTACGTTCAGCGCCTTGAGCGTCGTGCGGACGAGCTGCCGGCCGAAGGCGCTGTCCTCGGCGACAAGGATGCTGAGGCGGGAGATATCCAGTCCGGTCATGACGCGTCCTGCGGTTCTTGAAATCTTCAGGCGGAAAACCTTCAGGCCGGCTCGGGCCCGAGGCACACCCGGTTGCGGCCCCCTTCCTTGGCTGCGTAGAGGGCGGAGTCCGCGGCCTTGATGACACGCTCGTAGTCGGGGTGGCCGTCATGCAGCGCCGCCCCGACCGACACGGTCGCCGCCACCTGCCGCCCTTCGCCGACCTGCACCGGTGCGGCCTCCACGGCCCGGCGGATCTGCTCGGCCTTCAGGGCGAGGCTCTTGCGGTCCATCTCGGCCAGCACCAGCAGGAACTCCTCGCCGCCGTAGCGGAACACGAAGTCGCCGGCGCGCACGGTGTTCATCAGGGTTTCGGCGATGTGGACGAGCACCTTGTCGCCGGCATCGTGGCCGTGGGTGTCGTTGATGGCCTTGAAGTGGTCGCCGTCCACCAGCATCACCGCGAACGGCTTTCCGTGGCGGATGCTCACGGAAACCTCGCGCTGAAGGATGGACGGCAGGAACCGCCGGGTCAGCAGGCGCGTCAGGCTGTCGCGGCCGCTTTCCACCTCCATCGCCTGATTGGTGATGGAGGACAGCAGGAAGGCGATCTCGGTGACGTCGCGGTCCAACTCGCGGATGACGCCGACGCTGGCCCGTCCGGCGCCCGCGGCTTCGCGCACCTTGGCGGTGGCGGCGGTGACCTTCGCGCGCAGGGTTTCCAACTCGGCGACCGGGCCGAAGGTCAGTTCCGCCTTGTGGTTGAGCCACAGGCCGAAGTCGCTGGTCTCCAGCGGCGGCACGGCGGCGACCCCGGTCTCGGTGTCGTAGAGGGCGACCATGACGCTGCGCAGCCAGTCGAACAGCGACGCCTTCAGGCGCTCGCTTTCCAGGGCCAGGCTCTGGCCGGTCATGTGCATCTTCAGGCTCTGCTGGTGGCGGACGTTGCCCATCATGTCGCCCAGGTATGCCTCGTGCATGTTGTCGGCCAGCGTGTCGAGCACGTCGCCCAGGAAGAGGATCGCATCGGCGGTGTCGCTGGCGCCCAGGTCCTGTTCCGACTCCACCAGCCTGCGGGCCAGGTCGCGCTTGATGACGCGCACACCCAGGTTGATGAGCGTCAGCGGGATGTCGACGCGGGCATGAACCAGGCCGACCTGTTGGTTGCGCGCGACCAGGGCCTCGACACCCGCTTCGTCCTGCACCGCGAAGACGTCGGAGATCCACCGCGCCATGGACCGCCGCAGGCGGGTCTGCACGATGTCGTGGCTGAGAAAGGCGGCCGCCTTGGGGTCGTCCATGAGCGAGGCGTAGAACACATCGGCCAGCGCATCGGCATCATGGCGGGCGCGGGCCGCCACGCGGTCGCGCAGGGCGGCGGGAGTTTGCGTCCACAAGGCGCACAGGGCGCGCACCGCGGCGGCGTTGGCCTCTCCGGCGCGCGGTGCCTCGTCGGCGGGAGCATCGGGAGACCCGGTTTCAGCGGCAAGCATTCGGTCGGCCTTCATATCCTGAAGCTTTTGCCGAACACTATCCGAAAGACGCAGAATCTTTAAGCGATTTGGGGTAAGGGCCGGTCTCTCCCGGCGCGGGGGTCAGGCCGGCACCGGCAGGGGTTCCGCGCGGAACCGGCGCACCGGCGTGGCCAGGGCGTCCTGCGCCTCGATCAGCGCCAGTTCACGCCCGCCGGCTCGTTCGGTGGCCTCGAACACGCTGAACAGGCCGTTGACGGCGGCCTCCAGCGCCTCGGGCACGCGGCGGCTGCGCAGGAAGTGACCGAGAAAAAGCGCGGCGAAGGCATCGCCGGAGCCGGTCGGCGGATGCGCCAGCGGGATACGCGGGGTGGAGATGAGCCACGCCCCTTCGGGCCCACGCGCCAGCACCTCGATCCGCTGCGGGTCGGCGTCGCAGCGCCGCAGCGAGGTGACCATGACCACCTTGGGGCCCATGGCGCGCAGGGCGTCCACCGCCTCCACCACCTGGCTCATGAGCGAGCAGGGGCGGCCGGTCAGCAGTTCCAGCTCGAACTGATTGGGGGTGGCGAGGTCGGCGCGCGGAATGACCACGTCGCGCATCAGGTCGGGGATGTCCGGCTTGACGTAGAGCCCGCCCGGCCCTCCGGTGGCCTCGTGATCGCCCATGACCGGGTCGCAGCAGTAAATCGCGTCCGGGTTGGCCGCCTTCACCGTATCGGCGGCCTCCACCACCGCGTGGCCGATGCCGGCGTCGCCCAGGTAGCCCGACAGCAGCGCGTCACAGCGGCCGAGCACGCCGCGCTCGCCGATTCCCCGGACCGTGTCCCGCACCAGGGCGGCGCCGAGGACGGTGCCGCGCACGGTCTCGTAGCCCGTGTGGTTGGAGAAGTGGACGGTGTGCACCGGCCACACCTCGTTGCCCAGGCGCTGCAGCGGAAACACCGCCGCCGAGTTGCCCACATGGCCGTAGGCGACGTGGGACTGGATGGAAAGGATCGCCAAGACTGGCCTCCGGGTCCGGAACGCGATGGCTCCGCACTATAAGCCCGATGGAGGGACGGGCAACGGGCCATTTCGGGCGACGGCGCCGGGCGCCGTTCGAAATCGACTTGGGCGATGAAAAAGGGCTGTTAAATCGGATGGATCGGCAGCCGCCGTTCCCGGCATAAAAGAGACACGGCGACGCGCCGTCCTGCCTGCCCCGGTCGATCCCGCGGCGCGTCGTTATCCCCGGCCCGCACGCCTCTCCCCCTCCTCCGGCGTGCGGGCCACCCCTTCCTCAGAAAATGACCCGCAGCGCTTCATCTGGGTTCGAATGTTTCACATCCGGCTTGTCAGGCGAGGCCGGCGGGGATAGTGTGCGGCGCAGCACGCGGGCGGTTTCCGCCCGTTGATCCATGCGCAACGCCGCACACAGGAAGGGAGAGCGTTTCATGGCCACCGTGACCCGCCCGCGCCGCAGTGTCCTCTACATGCCGGGGTCGAACACCCGCGCGCTGGAGAAGGCCAAGACCCTGGCCGCCGACGGCCTGATCCTGGACCTGGAGGACGCCACCGCGCCCGACGCCAAGGAGGAGGCCCGCAGACACGTGGTCGCCGCCGCCGGCCAGTACGGCAAGCGCGAGGTGCTGATCCGCGTCAACGGCCTGAACACGCCCTGGGGCCACGACGACATCAAGGCCGCCGCCGCGTCGGAGGCCGACGGCATCCTGCTGCCCAAGGTGGAAAGCGCCGACGCCGTGCGCCTCTGCGCGCACATCATGGACGAGGCCGGCGCCCCGGCCGACATGGCGATCTGGTGCATGATGGAAACGCCGCTGGGCATCCTGCACGCCGAGGAGATCGCCAACGCCAGCCCGCGCATGGGCGGCTTCGTCATGGGCACGTCGGACCTCGCCAAGGACCTGCACGCCGAACACACGAAGATGCGCCTGCCCTTCGTCACCAGCCTGGGCCTCTGCGCCCTGGCGGCGCGGGCCTATGGGCTGGCGCTGCTGGACGGCGTGTACCTGGACCTGCAGGACGACGAGGGCTTCAAGGACAGCTGCGTGCAGGGCCGCGAGTTCGGCTTCGACGGCAAGACGCTCATCCACCCCAAGACCATCGGCATGGCCAACGAGGCCTTCGCCCCGAGCACGGAGCAGGTGGAGTGGTCGCGCCGCATCATCGACGCCCACGCCGAGGCCGTGAAGGAAGGCAAGGGCGTCGTGGTGGTCGACGGCAAGCTGATCGAGAACCTGCACGTCGAAAACGCCAAGCGCCTCGTCAGCCTGTCGGAACAGATCGACGAACTGGAGGCTGCGGCGGGGGCGTAAGGCTCTCGCAGCGCGACGCATTTTTTTGAACCACCACGGCACCAAGACACCAGGGCTTTCCGGCTCCGCCGGACTGTGACTGCGAGGGAGCCTCGGGCTCCCTCGCGCTCCCTCGCCCCCTTGGCCACGAAGCGGACAAACCAGGGGATAAGGTCGGGGAGGGATATGATGGCGCGCCTGCGCGCACTGTCCTGGTGCCTTGGTGTCTTTGGTGGTTCACCCCCACTCCACCGCCGTCTCACGCGGAGACCGACTCCATGACCAAGACCAAGACCAACCCCGGCAACTACTTCGAGGATTTCGCCATCGGGCAGGAAATCCGCCACGCCACGCCGCGCACGGTGACCGAGGGCGACATCGCGCTCTACACCGCGCTCTACGGTCCGCGCTTCGCCGTGCAGTCGGCGGCGGACTTCGCCATGGACCTCGGGTTCGAGGACATGCCGGTCGATGACCTGCTGGTCTTCCACATCGCCTTCGGCAAGACGGTGCCGGACATCAGCCTGAACGCGGTCGCCAACCTGGGCTACGCCGACGGCCGCTTCGGCGTGCCGGTCTACGCCGGCGACACCATCCGCACCACCAGCGAGGTCATCGGGCTGAAGGAGAACTCCAACGGCAAGACCGGCGTGGTCTACGTGCGCTCGCGCGCCGTCAACCAGGAAGACCAGATGGTGGTGGAATACTGCCGCTGGGTCATGGTCAACAAGAAGGACCACGCCAGCCCGGCGCCCGAGGCCGTGCTGCCCGACCTGCCCAAGGCGGTGACGCCCGAGTCGCTGCGTCTGCCCACAAGGCTGCGGCTCGACAAGTACGACTTCCAGCGCGCCGGTTCGACGTTTGCCTGGGAGGACTACGAGCCCGGCGAAAAGATCGACCACGTCGACGGCATGACCATCGAGGAGGCGGAGCACATGATGGCCACCCGCCTCTACCAGAACACCGCCAAGGTGCACTTCAACCAGTTCGAGCAGGCCAAGGGCCGCTTCGGCAAGCGCCTGATCTACGGCGGCCACATCATCAGCCTGGCCCGCGCGCTGTCGTTCAACGGGCTGGAGAACGCCTTCAAGATCGTCGCCATCAACGGCGGAACCCATTGCAATCCCACGTTTGCCGGCGACACCATCCACGCCTGGACCGAGGTGGTGGAAAAGAACGAGATCCACGAGCGCCCTGATCTGGGCGCGCTGCGTCTCCGTACCATTGCCACAAAGGATCGCCCTTGCGCGGACCACCCGCTCAAGGGGGATGACGGCAAGTACGATCCGCAGGTGGTTCTCGACTTTGACTACACGGTTCTCATGCCCCGTCGGCAGCCCTGAGACCTACCCGGTCGGGTGGGTGCGGTCCCGGTCCAGCCCACCCGGGAGCGTTGACAGGGGTGGGGCGAGGGGATAAACCTTCTGCCGCATTGCCGCATGACTCCTGGCGTCTCCCGGAACGCCGTGACGAGGGGGCGCGTGCATCACCCCGGCGCTTGCCGCCGGTGGGGTTCGCGCGGATCGGAGTCGGGCGCGGCATCCTCCCCGCGGGTGGGAGGGGTGGCCGTGCCCTCGCCAAGACGAGGCGCCGCGCGCGCCGCGACGTATGGGAACAGGCGCGGAAACGCGCCGCAGACTTATGCGCGTCCGCTATCGGGCGCCGACCGTCGAAGAGGCTGACGCCATGAAATCTGACACTCGGCCGTTGTCGCCGCACCTTCAGGTCTACAAGCTGCCCATCGAGGGCAAGCTGTCGATCCTGCATCGCATCACCGGCGTGGGAATCTCCATCGGCATGCTGCTGCTGACCTACTGGGTGGGCGCGGCGGCCTACGGACCGGAGACCTACGACGCCGCCATGGGCTTCATCACCTCGTGGTTCGGCTATCTGCTTCTGCTGGGCTTCTCTGTGGCCTTCTTCTTCCACACCGTCAGCGGCATCCGTCACCTGGTGTGGGACGTGGGCGTCGGCCTGACGAAGGAAGAAGCGCGCCGCTCGTCGTACGCCGTCATCGCGGCCACCGCCGTGCTGACCGTGCTCGCCTGGATCATCGGTCTGGCCTGAGGGGGAAAATACTCATGAGCCTGCGTTCTCCTCTCGGCCGCGTCCGCGGCCTGGGTTCCGCCAAGGAAGGTGTCGGTCACTGGATCGCCCAGCGCGTCAGCGCGGTCGGCCTGATCGTGCTCGGCTTCTGGTTCGTCACCGCGATCATTTCCAACGTCGGCGGCGACTACGCCACCTTCACCCGCTGGCTGAGCAATCCCGGCAACGCCACCATGATGATCCTGACCATCGGCGTCAGCTTCTGGCACATGGCGCTGGGCCTTCAGGTCGTCATCGAGGACTACGTCCACGGCGGCGCCCGCGCGCCCTCGCTGATCGCCGTCAAGCTGGTGAGCTTCGCGCTGGCTGCCTTCGGCATCCTGTCGGTCCTGAAAGTTGCCTTCGGAGGCTGAGGTAAATGGCTGAATACGACATCATCGACCATGAATACGACGTGGTGGTCGTCGGCGCCGGCGGCGCCGGCCTCCGGGCCACCTTCGGCATGGTCGCCGCCGGCCTGAAGACGGCCTGCGTCACCAAGGTTTTCCCGACCCGCTCCCACACCGTGGCCGCCCAGGGCGGCATCGGCGCGTCGCTCGGCAACATGGCCGAGGACAAGTGGCAGTGGCACATGTACGACACCGTCAAGGGCTCCGACTGGCTCGGTGACCAGGACGCCATCGAATACATGTGCCGCGAGGCCGTGCCGGCCGTCTACGAGCTGGAGCACTTCGGCGTGCCGTTCTCGCGCACCGAGGACGGCAAGATCTACCAGCGCCCGTTCGGCGGCCACATGCGCAACTACGGCGAGGCCCCGGTGCAGCGCGCCTGCGCCGCCGCCGACCGCACCGGCCACGCCATCCTGCACACGCTCTACCAGCAGTCGCTGAAGCACAACGCCGAGTTCTTCGTCGAGTTCTTCGCCGTCGACCTGCTGATGGACCCGGAAGACGGCTCCTGCCGCGGCGTCATCGCGCTGGACATGGCCAACGGCACCATCCACCGCTTCCGCGCCCACCAGACGGTGCTGGCGACGGGTGGTTACGGCCGCGCCTACTTCTCGTGCACCTCGGCGCACACCTGCACCGGCGACGGCAACGGTATGGTCGCCCGCGCCGGCCTGCCCCTGCAGGACCACGAGTTCGTGCAGTTCCACCCGACCGGCATCTACGGCTCGGGCTGCCTGATCACGGAAGGCGCGCGCGGCGAGGGCGGCTACCTCACCAACTCCGAGGGTGAGCGCTTCATGGAGCGCTACGCGCCGACCGCCAAGGACCTGGCGTCGCGCGACGTCGTCTCCCGCGCCATGACCATGGAAATCCGCGAGGGTCGCGGTGTCGGTCCCAACAAGGACCACATCCACCTGCACCTGGAGCACCTGGGCGCCGACGTGTTGCACGCCCGCCTGCCCGGCATCACGGAAACGGCCAAGATCTTCGCCGGCGTCGACGCCACGAAGGAGCCGATCCCCGTCCTGCCGACGGTGCACTACAACATGGGCGGCATTCCGACCACCTACATGGGCGAAGTGGTGCGTCCGACCAAGGACAACCCCGACCAGGTGGTCGGCGGCCTGATGGCCGTCGGCGAGGCGGCCTGCGTGTCGGTCCACGGCGCCAACCGCCTGGGCACCAACTCGCTGCTCGACCTGGTGGTCTTCGGCCGCGCCGCCGCGCACCGCGCCGCGGAACTGGTCAAGCCGGGCACCAAGCACAAGCCGCTGACGAAGTCCGCCGACGACCTGGCGCTGTCGCGCATCGACCGCATCCGCAACGCCAACGGCTCGCTGACCACCCACGAGATCCGGTCCAAGCTGCAGGGCACCATGCAGCTCGACGCGGCGGTGTTCCGCACCAAGGACAGCCTGAAGGAAGGCCTTGGCAAGGTTCACGAGATCGCGGCGACGCTCAAGGACCTCAAGGTCACGGACCGCTCGCTGGTGTTCAACACCGACCTGACCGAGGCCCTGGAACTGGAGAACTTGATGGCGAGCGCGCTTGCCACCATCTCCGGCGCCGAGGCCCGCCAGGAAAGCCGTGGCGCCCACGCCCACGAGGATTACCCGGACCGCGACGACGCCAACTGGATGAAGCACACGCTCGCCTACGTCGACCATGACTACAAGGTCACCCTCGATTACCGTCCCGTGCACACCTACACGCTGACGGACGAGGTCGAGTACATCGAGCCCAAGAAGCGCGTGTACTGATCGGTCGACGCTGACGACGCCTGTTGCGAGGAAAAAAACATGGCTGAATTCACTCTGCCGCCGAACAGCCGCGTGAAGGAGGGCAAGACCTTCAAGGCGCCGGCCGGTGCGAAGAACGTCAAGGCCTTCAAGATCTACCGCTACGATCCGGACCTCGGCGAGAACCCGCGTGTGGACACGTTCGAGATCGACCTGGACGCCTGCGGCCCGATGGTCCTGGACGCCCTGCTGAAGATCAAGAACGAGGTCGACAGCACGCTGACCCTGCGGCGCTCCTGCCGCGAGGGCATCTGCGGTTCGTGCTCCATGAACATCGACGGCACGAACACGCTGGCCTGCCTGAAGCCCATCGACGAGGTCACCGGCCCGGTCAACGTCTACCCGCTGCCGCACATGCCGGTGGTCAAGGACCTGGTGCCCGACCTGACTCAGGTCTACGCCCAGTACCGCTCCATCGAGCCGTGGATGAAGGCCGACACGGCGGTGTCCGCCAACAAGGAGCGTCCGCAGTCGCCGGAAGAACGCGCCGAACTGGACGGCCTGTGGGAGTGCATCCTGTGCTTCTGCTGCACCACCTCCTGCCCCAGCTACTGGTGGAACGGCGACCGTTACCTGGGCCCGGCGATCCTGCTGCAGGCCGCGCGCTGGATCAACGACAGCCGCGACGAAGCGACCGGTGAGCGTCTGGACCAGCTGGAAGACCCCTTCCGCCTGTACCGCTGCCACACCATCATGAACTGCACCAACACGTGTCCGAAGGGCCTGAACCCCGCCAAGGCCATCGCGGACATCAAGCAGAAGCTGGCCGAGCGCGTGCTGTAAGGCACGCCCTCAGCGCGCACGCGAGAGAGAAAGCCCCCGCCGGACGCTCCGGCGGGGGCTTTTTCGTGCCCGGCGCGGAGCGCCTGTCGCCCGGTGGTCCGCAAGCGGAACGCGGCCGCGATCGCTTGCGGTAAAATTCAACCCGCAGATGTAAGGGGCCGCCTCGCACTAAATCAAGAGTGGTATCTTTGCTGTTTCAACCATGATTTCACGGCGACCACCTTCCGCACTGGAAGATTGCACCGCAGCAAACTTTCGTCGCATAATGGCGATTAGGGAGTAGTCTGCGGCGATCGACCTGTCTGTCTCGCCGCGCCGTTCGGGGGCAGACATGCTTGAACACGATATTGACGTCGAGGGCCTCGCGCGGGACCTCGACATCGAGAACAAGGCCATCCAGCAGGGGCAGATGAACCAGCCGGGCCCCGGCGCGACCGAGTTCGACGTCCCCCAGCGCGACATCGTCCAGCGCATCGGCGAATTGCTCGACCAGGCCCGGCGGGAAAGCCGCGACGTGCTGGACAGCCACAAGACGCGCCGCGAACAGATCGAGCGCGAGATGGCGAACCTGCGCATCGAGGACATCCCCAAGGAGGCCGATTCCGCCATCGAGCGGGCCGAGCATGAACACCGGCCGGGCCTGGTGAAGGCCCGGGAACACGAACGCAGGATGCTGCGCGAGGTCCGCGTGTTCCAGGCCCGCCACAAATGCCGGCGGGAGCCGTCGTACCCCGACTCCTTCATTCTGCACTGGGCCGTCGTGGGCGGGATCGTGCTGGCCGAATCCATCGCAAACAGCTACTTCTTCGCCAAGGGCAGCGATCTCGGGCTGCTCGGCGGCCTGTTCCAGGCGCTGCTGATCTCGCTGGTGAACGTCGTGCCGGCGCTGCTGATCGGCTCGCGCGTGCTGCCCTATCTTCATCCGCTGGTCGACCAGAACCTGCGCATGGCGGCATCGGCGGGGCTGAGCCTGTACGGCGTTCTGCTGCTGACGTTCAACCTGGCGGTCGCCCACTACCGGGCGGTTCTGGAGTCCGACCCCTTCACGGCCATCGTCCAGGCCATTCCCAACCTCATCCGCTCGCCGTTCGGCATCAACAACCTGGACGCCTGGATCCTGTTCGGGCTGGGCACCGTCTTCGCCATCATCGCCATGATCAAGGCCTTCAAGGCCGACGATCCGTTGCCCGGCTACGGCCGCCTGCACCGCGCCTACAAGGAGGCGGAGGCCAACTATCTGGAACGGCGCCAGGCCATCACCACGGCCATCAACGGCGCCATCGACGAACACCGGGTGAAGGCCGACGCCATGGTCGCCACCGGGCAGGCGCACGTGCGCGAGTACAGCGACCTGATCGACCGGTCGCGCGCCGTCTGCAACGACTACACCCGGCACGCCAACGCGCTTGAGGAAGCCTGCAACCTGCTGCTGTTCACCTATCGCGCGCAGAACTCGGAAATCCGCACGGCGAACAATCCGCCGTACTGGAACGACAAGTACAGCTTCGGCAAGCACCTGCGCATGGCGCTTCCCGACCTCAAGGACGAGGAGCGCAACCTTGAGCAGTTCAACGTGGCGGTCAAGGACATGCGGGGCAAGATCGGGGATACGCTGGACGCGCTGCGCAGCCTGAACAGCCGGAAGCTCGAGGACACCAGCGCCTTCTTCCGTGAGGTCGAGGAGGAGGCGGAGCGGCTTCTCAAGCGGGACGGCCCCGCGCCGGCCGCCGGCGCCGCGGCCGCGTGAAGGTGATCCATGCCCGCGCGGAAGAAAAAGAACCTGAGCAAGAAGGACCGCCAGGGCCTCGCCATCATCGCCGGCATCGGCGTGGTGCTGCTGGCACTGATCGGCGTGCGGCTGGCCGTGGGCGACTCCCGGGCCTACGACCCCGAGACGTTCTGCCCGGTCGATGGGCCGACGGATCATCTGGCGGTCCTGATCGACCGTTCCGACTCCCTCAGCCGCACCCAGGCGGCCGTAGTGCGGCGCCGGCTGGAGGCCGCGGCGGCCGACCTGGACGCGGGCGAGCGGCTGTCGCTGTTCGTGCTCAGTGATGACGACTACGACCTGGAGCCGCTGTTCTCCAAGTGCTCCCCCGGCGACGGGACGGAGGCGAACGCGCTCTACCAGAACCCGGCGCTGATCCGGCGGCGGTTCGAGGAAGGGTTTCGGCAGCCGCTGGACATGGCGCTGGACGAGGCGGTCGAGGGCCTGGCGGCCGGTACGTCCCCGATCATGGAGATGATGCAGGTCATCACCACGCTGCCGACCTTTCAGCCCGAGGATTCGGCCCGGCGGCGGCTGCTCATCGTGTCCGACATGCTGCACAACATGCCGTACTTCACGCAGTACGCGCCGAACGGAGCGGATTTCGAGGCTTTTCGCCGGCGGGCGGGGCGGGAAGCGCCGTCGGCGCTTCTGAACGGCGTCGACGTCCAGGTGATCTATCTGGTGCGTCCCGGCTTCACGCAGTTCCAGGGGCGGGAGCATGTCGAGTTCTGGGAACGATGGATCGCCGAAATGGGCGGGCGGCTGACGCAGACGGACCGCGTGCGCTGAGCAAGAGTGACTTGAGGGGAAGTGGGTATGGCGTCGGAAGCGCAAGATAAGAAGGGCGGCAGTCCGCAGGGGTTGGGGAAAGGATTCCGGCTGACCTTTTTCGCCGGCGCGGGCGGGCTGATCGCAGCCGGCCAGTGGTGGCCGGACGCGCCCTGGTGGGTGGTGGTCGGCTGGCCGCTGTTGTGCATGACGCTCTACCATCTGTGGGGCCGGAAGCAGGACCCCAAGCGCAAGCACCGCGACGTGCTGGGCGACAGCCTGTACTTCCTGGGTTTCCTGTTCACCCTGACGTCGCTGGCGGCCAGCCTGCTCGGCATGCTGGCCGCGCCGGAAGAGGGCATTGCCGCCGCGCATTTGCTGGGCCGCTTCGGTGTGGCGCTGACCACCACCATCTACGGCTTCTACCTGCGCACCATGCTCAGCCAGCTTGTGCCGCGCATCGACCAGGAGGAGCAGGAGGCGCGCTGGCAGATCCACGAGAACGTCCAGACCCTGACCTACAACCTGACCAAGGCCGTGGACCTCATCAACGAGGCCAGCGGCGCCGCCAGCGCCAGCATCCGGGCGGCCGGCGAGACCATCGAACAGGGCTTCAAGGAAACGCTCGACGAGACCAGGAAAAACATCTCGGCGAATCTCGATGCCTCCTTGAAAGAGGTGATGGAGGAATACAAGAAGTCGGCCGCGAAGATCGCCGGAACCACGAACGAAAACGCCGAGAGCATCCGCACGTCCATGCAGAACGGGACCGAGCGGCTCAGCAAGGCCATCGGTGATCTGGAGGAGCAGATTCGCACGTTCCGTCCGCCGGAGGAGCACGTTCACGTGAAGCTGGACAAGCTGTTCTCCGGCCTGGCCGGCAACATCGCCTCGCTCGATGCGCGGGTGCAGGACGCGGCGGCGAAGATGCAGGCGGCGGTCGAGGAGTTCCAGGGCTTCTCCAAGACGCTCAGCGGTGCCAACGCCAACATGGGCCGGGTGCGGAACGCCATGGACAAGTTCGCCGCCAGTTCCGAGGCGGGCGCGGCGGCCATCGGCACCGGCGCCGAGGCCTTCGAGCGGATCGACGGGTCCATGGCGGCGGCGGTCCAATCGCTGTCGCAGGCGGTGGCGGGGATCGAGGCCGCCTCCGCCACGCTCAACGACCGCATGGCATCGGCTGCCACCGTCTGGGAGGAGCACACAAGCGGCTTCGCCGAGGCCAGTGCGCAGGGGCGTGAGCGGCTCAACAAGGCCCTGGAAACCGACCTCGCCCAAATGCAGCGGGCGCAGGAGCAGATGCGGGCAGCCCGCGAGTCGGTGCTGAAATCGTTCCAGGAGGCTGCCGAGGAAAGCACCCAGGCCGTTCAACAGCACTGGAATGCGGAGGCCCAGGCTGTCTACGACAAGCTGACGGCTGCGGCGCATGCCATCGCGGCGGATTTCTCGGAAACCATGCGGACGCTAGATGACGCCCTGGCGACGATCCTCAACGACGCGGCGCAAAAGACCGGGCAGGCCAACGGCTACGCGGGGGCGCGACATGGATAACCGACAGCCGTCTTCTCTCGGCAATCTCTCCCGCCTTCTCCAGCGGCCCGACTTCGTGGCCCTGACCCTGGCCGAGGTCATGGTGGCGATGGTGTTCCTGGTGATCATCATCGGTGCCGCGTCGGGCGCTTTCGCCACCAACGAGCCGTCGCGCGAGGCGCTGATGGAGGAGCGCGAGCGTCTTCTGGCGCTGGAGAACGCGCTGGGGAAAGGGCTGGGCAAGTCCGAGGTCGTGCCGGCCGACGTGGATGGCCTGTTCTCCCGCCTCGTCCGTCTCGAAGACCTGGAAACCGATGTCGCACGGCTCAAGCAGGAGCTTTCCGAGGAGCGGGCCGAGAAGGAGGACCTGGCCTCGTCGCTGACCGCCGACAAGCGGGAACTTCTCGAGCAGTACAGCGCCGTCAAGCGCCAGCTTGAGGCGGAGCGGCAGGCGCGGGAGACGGCGGAGCGCCGGCTGAAGGCCACCGAGGATTTCGCGAAGGCCCTGACGGCCCGCTTGCAGGAGGCACAGAAGCAGGCAAAGGACCTGGAGGCCGAACTGGCCGACATGCGCCAGCAGAACCAGGTGTTCCGAAGCCGGGTCGCGAAACTGGAAGAGGTCACCGGCGGCGGCGCGGGCATCGGGTCTCCTGCATGCTGGCGGGCGGGCGACGACCCGGACGGCAGCCTGCAGTACGTCGCCAACGTCAAGGCGTTCAACGGCTATCTGATCGTGTCGCCCGCTTGGCCCCAGTCGCGCGCCGATCAGGCGGCGGCCCTAGGGCTCGACCGGCAGAGACTGGGCGGCGTGATGAGCCGGTCCGACTTCAAGCGCGTCTTCCGCCCCATTTACGACGACGGCGTGCGGCGCGGGTGCCGCTACTACGTGCGGTACGACAACCGTGCGGTGACCGACGCCAACCAGCTGCGCGCCATGGACGAACTGGTGGAAGGGCACGTCTACATCTACCGGTCCCGGTTGCGGTGAGGGTGAACCATTGAGCGCGGGGCTGCCGAAGACACTGGAGGCGGGCGATAGACTCCTGGAGACACTGCGGGAGGCCCTCGGGATGGATGAAGGCGAGGGTTCGTCCGAGCAGTGGACCGAGCCGGTTTCAACTCCCGGTCCGGTTGATAAGCCCCGTCGGAAGCCGTGGTGGGGCGATCGGTTCCTGGATTGGTTCCAATGACGTCCGACGGCGAACCCGACGATGGTCTTATCGACCGCATCGACCATGCGGAGGAGGCATTGGACGGCGCGTTCCTCGGAACGGCCAAGCTCTGCCTCTACCTGAACTCGGGTGCGGTTCCCGCGGCCGCGGCGATGCTGAGCCTGGCCGGCGGGCGCCCGACCTACATTGATGCTGCCCTCGGCGCCCTTTCCTTTTTTCTTGTCGGCATTCTCATCGCCAGCCGGGTGAGCGAGGCGGACCTGCTCCTTCAGGAAAGCAGGGCGCGGGATCTGCGGGCAGAGTTGAAAGGTCGGGAAGCGCCGCACGGCGACGGCGACGTTTCTCCGGGCAAGGCCGAACTCAAGAGGGAACTGCGCTTCTTGAGGATCGTCGTTCGGCGCCCCAGAATGCAGCCGTACACGGAGAAAAATCTGAAAATCGCGTGGGCTCGCCAGAAGAGGCGCGTGAGGCTCAGCCTGCGGTTTTTCTGGCTCGGTGTCCTGTTCACCGTGGTTGCCTTCGGCGTCAGCCAGTTGCCTTTCTCTGAGAGTGATGCCGGGCCCCGCTTTTTGGTGAAGGACCTGTACGCGGAATATATAAGCGACTCGCTACGCCAAGGCGGCGACTGGCCCCGACAGCCCTGCGGTCGCAACGACAGCGGCGAACTGCTTGTCGCCTTGGCCGTGACGGTGCTGGAAGACGGCTACTTCGTCGCCGCCGGTCCCCAGTTCAAGGACAGGCGCGGCAACCCGTTCCGCCGCCGGCACCTGGATGTGCGGATGGATCAGGGGCAGCTTGACGCGCTTCTGGATCAGGTGTCCCGCGACCATGCGCGCGACGGCTGCAAGCCGGCCCTCTGGGTTCACGCTGCAGTTCGCGATCTTGGCGCGCGCCGGGACAAGCTGCGGCCGCAGACCTTCGCCCACTACATCGGCCACGGCCATGCGCTTGAGGAACACGCCGGGCAGACGACGGGCCTGCCCAAGCCGCCGCCGCCGAAGCCGCCGCGCCCGCGACCCTGATTTGCGCCCGCACGTCCCGCCCCCTGAAGGAAAACCGGCGCCCCCTTGCGGAGGCGCCGGTTTCCGTATCCGCGAGTCGCGGGCGATCCGGGTCAGGCTCAGGCGGCCGAGCGGATGGCCGCCTCCTTGACCTTGGGCTCCACGTGCTCCTCGAACTGGGCGAAGTTCTTCTCGAAGCGGGCCGCCACGTCGGCGGCGGCGGCGTCGTAGGCCGCCTTGTCGTCCCAGGTGCTCTTGGGCTGCAGCACCTCGTCGGGCACGTTGGGGCACGTGGTCGGGACCTGGACGCCGAAGTTCGGGTCGGTCGTGAACTCGGCCTTTTCCAGCGTGCCGTCCAGGGCGGCGTTCACCATGGCGCGGGTGTGGCTGATCTTCATGCGGTGGCCGACGCCGTAGGCCCCACCGGACCAGCCGGTGTTGACCAGCCAGCAGTTGGCGCCGTGCTGTTCCATCAGCTCGGCCAGCAGCTTGCCGTAGACGGTGGGGTGACGCGGCATGAAGGCGGCGCCGAAGCAGGTGGAGAAGGTGGCCTGCGGCTCCTTCACGCCCTTTTCCGTGCCGGCCACCTTGGCGGTGTAGCCCGACAGGAAGTGATACATGGCCTGTTCCGGCGTCAGCTTGCTGATCGGCGGCAGCACGCCGAAGGCATCGGCCGTCAGCATGATGATGTTCTTGGGGTGGGCGCCCCGGCCGGTGTCGCTGGCGTTGGGGATGAACTCCAGCGGGTAGGAGGCGCGGGTGTTCTCGGTCTTCGACCCGTCGTCCAGGTCCAGCTCGCGCGTGCCCTCGTCCATCACCACGTTTTCGAGGATGGTGCCGAACTTCTGGGTGGTGGCGTAGATTTCCGGCTCGGCCTCGGGGCTCAGCTTGATGACCTTGGCGTAGCAGCCGCCCTCGAAGTTGAAGACGCCGTTCGGGCCCCAGCCGTGCTCGTCGTCGCCGATCAGCGTGCGCGAGGCGTCGGCCGAAAGCGTGGTCTTGCCGGTGCCCGACAGGCCGAAGAAGATGGCCACGTCACCCTCGGGCCCGATGTTGGCCGAGCAGTGCATGGGCAGGATGCCCTTGCCGGGCAGCGTGTAGTTGAGCACCGAGAAGATGCTCTTCTTGATCTCGCCGGCGTAGGACGTGCCGCCGATCAGCACCAGCTTCTTCTCGTAGGACACGGCGATGACCGTCTCGGACCGGGTGCCCTCGGTGGCCGGATCGGCCTCGAAGCTGGGGCACTGGATGACGGTGAAGCCCGGCGCGAAATCCTTCAGGTCGGCGGCCTCGGGCTGGATGAACATGTTGCGCGCGAACATGTTGTGCCAGGCCTGCTCGCAGATCACGCGGACCGGCAGGCGGTGGTCCAGGTCGGCGCCGGCGAAGCAGTCCTGCACGAAGACTTCCTTGCCTTCCAGGTGCTTGAGCATCCGGGCGTGAATCTTCTCGAAGTTCTCCACCGAGATCGGACGGTTCACGTTGCCCCAGTCGATGGTGTCCTTCACCGATGGGTCCTCGGCGATGAACTTGTCGTTGGGCGACCGGCCGGTGTGGACGCCGGTGTCGGCCACCAGGGCGCCACCCTTGGCGAGCTGAGCCTCGCCGCGCTTCATGGCCTCCTCGACCAGTTGGGCCGAGGTGTAGTTCCAATGCACATGGGCCAGGTTTTTCAGGCCCAGGGTTTCGAGACCATTCGAACTGATGTAGGGACCGGACTGCTGCACCACGAGGCTCCCGCTAATGACGTTTCGTGAACGCGCGATTCGAAGACACTAAATTGCCGAATCGGAACGCGCGTACAATAGTGGCTCAAATGGGCGCGGGCAACCGTGAGGATGGCAGTTTTGCGAAGGTTTTTAGCGTGTCGCGTGTGGTACGTCCGAAGGGCTATTCCGCACCACCCGCCCGCGCCTTTTTCACCAGCGCCACCAGGGTCTCCCGCGCCGCGGACGGGTCCGTCAACGACGGATCGAACGGCAGGCGCGCGGCCTGTTCGCCGGCGACCAGATCGCACCCGTCGGCGTCGATGGCGGCCATGCGCCATCCCTCGCCCGACCGCCCGCACAGGCGCCGCGCGTAGAGGTCAACGGCGTTGGCGTGGTCATCGTTCATGTGGGTGATGATGGAAATCTCGGCATCGCCCATGGCCGCGGCCAAGGCCGGCGGGGTGAGCAGGGACGGCCCGTCGTCGATCCAGACGGCACGGGCGAATCCGCCGACGAAATGCGCGCGCTCCACGGTCATGCGGTAGAAGCCGAAGTCGCCGAAACCGGCATACATGGCGGCGGCGGGATGCCGGGCGAGGAAGCGGCGGCGGGCACGCTCCTCCCGGGTGGGATCGGCAAGGCGTTCGATGCGGCCCAGGGCGGTGGCGCGCGGGCCCGTCTGCGGGTTGTCGAGCCCCTCGGCCTCGTCCACCAGCAGGGCGGCGCGGGGCTCGGCCGTCAGGTTGCGGGTGTGGTCGGCCAGGCCCGACAGCAGCAGGATCGGGCTGCCGTCCTGGTCGGTGGCGACGGTGACCAGACTGGCGTAGGGCGCACCGCCCTCGGCCATGGTGGTGGCGAGGCTCGCCCGGCGGGCACCCCGGAGCAGCCGCCGGACGGCGTCGCGATGGCTGCGGCCGGGCTTGATGGTGGGAATGTCCTTGCGCATGGGCCGATCATCGCCCGCCGCCGGCGCGGCGTAAAGGCCGGTTGCGCGGCAAGGTCTTCCCAAACGGTTGGGAACGCGCCACACTGCGCCCCATGCAGCATCGCTCATATACCGCGCGCCGTGGGCGCGAACGCTCCGGCCCCGGCGGATTCGCCGTCTGGCTGGCGAGCGTCGCGTTGCTGTTGCAGATCGTCGTGCCCCTGGGACAGGCCGTTCCCCTTCCGGTCGGGGCCGATGGTTTCCCGCGCTCTCTGGTGGTCTGCACGGCTTACGGGCCGCGCGCCATGACCCCGGACCAGCAGGACGCGCGCGGCCGCGCCGCATCCCCTTCCGGCGCGAGCCACTCCTGTCCCGTCTGCACCGCGCTCGGCTTCTGCGGCCTGGATGCGCCGGTCGCGGCCGCTCCCCTTCCGGCTGCCCTGCCGCTCCAGGTTTCCGCCGAGTCGCCGTCGTCTCCCCATGCCGACCGCCGCCCGTGGTCGCGCCTGGCGCGGGGCCCGCCGGCGGCCTGAGCCGGCTCCTTGGCCCGACCCAGCGCGTTCCCTTTCCAGACGACGACATGATCCCATGCCGCGCATGACCGCCGGCATGGTCGGGAGACTTTTCCATGATGACGCTGCGTACCCTTACCGCCGCCGCCGCCGGCCTGATGCTCGCCGCCGGCCTGACCGCCGCCGCCCACGCCGCCGAGGGCGGCGAGGCGACGACGACGCCCGCCGCCACCGCCGGTGCCGTGGAAATCCACCAGCCCTGGGCCCGCGCCTCTGCCGGCATGGCCCGCAACGGCGGCGCCTTCTTGATGCTGAAGAACACCGGTGCCGAGGACCGGGCCGTGGTCGCGGCCGCCTCCGACGTCGCCAAAACCGTGGAACTGCACACCCACATCAAGGAGGGCGACGTCATGAAGATGCGCGAGGTGGAGAAGATCGCGGTGCCGGCCAACGGCACCACGCTGCTGCAGCCGGGCAGCTACCACGTCATGCTCATGGGCCTGCACGCGCCGCTGGAGGAAGGGCAGGTGTTCGATATCACGCTGACCCTGGACAATGGCGAGACGGCCACCGTGGCGACCCATGTGAAGGGCGTCGGCGCCATGTCCGCCGGCGGCGGCCACGGCATGGGCGGCATGAAGCACTGAGACCCGCGCGACGACGATCACGCGACGACGATCATGCGAATGGGGCGGCTCCGGGAGAGCCGCCCCACTCGCGTTCCGGTCCTCAGGCGCCGCTGGACTCGTAGGCGAGCGCGGCGCCGATCAGATCCTCGATGGCGTTGCCGACGCTCTTGAACAGGGTGATCTCGTCCGCCGACCGGCGGCCCGGACGTTCGCCGCGCGTCAGCTGGAACAGGTCGCCCTTGATGTCGTCGGGCTTCAGCACGCCGGCGGTCATGGGCTGGACGATGTCGCCGGCCTCCTTCAGCGCGCCGTCGCTGTCGATGAAGACCGACGCGCGGGTGACGCCATCGTCGTCGGTTTCGCGCATGCGCGGCGTGAAGCCGCCCGCCATGTCCAGGTGCTGCCCGGGCTTGAGCCAAGCGCCCGGCACCACCGGGTCGTGGGAGGTGGTGACGCACGATATGACGTCGGCGGCGTCCACGCCGGCGCGCAGGTCTTCCACCAGTTCGACGCCGTGAACCTCCTTGCGCAGCTCGTCCGCCGTCTCGCGGTTCCGGCCGTAGACCAGCACCCGTTCGTAGTCCCGCACGGCGCGGTGGGCCGCGATGAAGTGGGGCGCCAGCGCGCCCGTACCGACCACCAGCAGAGTCCGGGCGTCGGGCCGCGCCAGGTAGTCCGCCCCCAGCGCCGAGGCGGCCGCCGTGCGCCGGCGGGTGAGTTCGGTGGCGTCCATGACGGCCAGCGGCGTGCCGGTGTCGCCGTCGCACAGGTAGTAGACGCCCATCACCGACGACAGGCCGCGCTTGGGGTTCTCGGTGAAGACGGTGGCGATCTTCACTCCCAGGTACGCACCCTCGCGCCACGCCGGCATGAGCAGAAGCATCCCCTTGGCGTTGTCCTCGCCGGGCAGCGGATGGTGGTGGCGCAGCGGCACGGTGGCGCCGGCCTTGAACCCTTCGCGCAGGGCATCGACGAGGGCGCGGGGTTCGAGGGTCCGGGCGACGTCCTCGGCGGTCAGCAGGCGCATGGGGCGGGGTCCTTCCTGAATGATCGTGGTCGTTGGCCGATTGGCCTCATCATCCAGGTCGGGCGGGGGCGCGTAAAGGGCCGCTCCGGATTGCCGGGCGCGGGACGGGTGGACCGGCGGCGGGACGGGTGGAGACGGCAGGAGGGCGGAGGGTCCCCCAGAACCATCCGCCCTCCGCCTGTTCGCGGCCGGCTCCCGCGGCTCGACACCGTTCGAAAGGTCCGAGGACTTGATCCCGTCGACCACCGGCCGCGACCTGCCCCGCCGTTCCGCTCTCAGGGGGGAGGGACTGGCGAAGGGGCGGGGCAAGGCGATACCGGCGGCTTTAGTGATGCCGCATGGTGTTGGTGATGCTGTCGGCGACGAACTTGGACACGGCGATGCAGGCGGCGAAGGTGACGGCCAGGCCCAGGCCCACCTCCCACAGGTTGCCGGACAGCCAGCGGGCGGCGTCGCCCTTGATGACGAACATCTCAAGCCCCATCCAGATCAGGATCGGCGCCAGCATGAACACAGGCAGGAGAATCGGCAGAAAGCGCATGGGTCGATCCTTTCTCGTGATACATGCGGAAATAAGAATGTGACCCACAGCATAAGGGGCGCCGACGGGGCGCCCCATGACATCCGTCAATGAGCAGAAGGAATTCTACTGGTTCTTGATCATCGGCCCGGCCGGGGCGCCGCCCAGCATGTGGAAGTGCAGGTGCGGCACCTCCTGCCCGCCGTTGGCGCCGGTGTTGGCGATGAGGCGATAGCCGGTGCCGTCGATGTTGCTGTCGCGCGCGATGCGGGCGACAGCGCGGTGCAGGGCGGCGATTTCCGCGTCGGAGGCGTTCTCGCCGAAGTCGGTGGCATCCTCATACTTGCCCTTGGGAATGACCAGCACGTGGACGGGGCGCTTGGGCTCGATGTCCTCGAAGGCGAGTACGTGGTCGTCCTCGTAGACCTTCCGGCAGGGAATGTCGCCCCGCAGGATCTTGGCGAACACGTTATTGTCGTCGTAGGCCATCGAATGCTCCCTTTAGCTTGAGTGCGCCCTGGCGCGATTGCGCCAGGGCTGCGTTCACGCGGCACGCAGCCTCACGCGCCTGACCGGCGCGGGGTCGTAGTCACGACCCTATTCGCCCTTGTCCGGTCGGTGACCGGACAAGGGCTCTCTACATAGGCTTGCCGTTCTTGGCGCGGGCGGCCTTTTCGGTCAGGCCCGAGACGCCGACGCGCTTGCCCAGTTCGGCATAGATACGATCGGGCGTGATGCCCTGTTCCGCCCACAGCACCATCAGGTGATAAAGCAGGTCCGCGCTTTCGGCCACCACGTCGTCGGGCGTTTCCGAGACGGCGGCGATGGCGCATTCCACGCCTTCCTCGCCGACCTTCTGGGCGATCTTCTTGCGGCCCTTGGCGAACAGCTTGGCGGTGTAGCTTGAGTCGGGGTCGGCCGTCTTGCGGCTCTCGATCACCGAAAACAGCTCGTCCAGGACGGCGGCGGAGGCGTCGTTGCTCATGGGGTGTCCGTTTTCTCAGTCGCGCACGGCCACGCCGGCGGCCTTCATGTGTGCCTTGGCCTCGGCGATGGTGTATTCGCCGAAGTGGAAGATGGAGGCGGCCAGGACGGCGGTGGCGTGGCCTTCCGTGATGCCGTCCACCAGGTGGTCCAGGGTGCCGACCCCGCCCGAGGCGATGACGGGGATGGACACCGCATCGGCCACCGCGCGGGTCAGCGGCAGGTTGAAGCCCTGCTTGGTGCCGTCGCGGTCCATGCTGGTCAGCAGGATTTCGCCGGCGCCCAACTCTTCCATCTTCTTCGACCATTCCACGGCGTCGATGCCGGTGGGATTGCGGCCGCCGTGGGTGAAGATCTCGAACTTGTCCGGCCCGACGGATTTCGCGTCGATGGCGACGACGATGCACTGGCTGCCGAACTTCTCGGCCGCCTCGCGCACGAAATCCGGGTTGTGGACGGCGGCGGTGTTGATGGACACCTTGTCCGCCCCGGCCAGCAGCAGCTTGCGGATGTCTTCGACCGTGCGCACGCCGCCGCCGACGGTCAGCGGCATGAAGCACTGCTCGGCCGTGCGCGCGACCACGTCATAGAGCGTGTCGCGCTTTTCGTGGCTGGCGGTGATATCCAGGAAGCAAAGCTCGTCGGCCCCGGCGGCGTCGTAGACGCGGGCCTGCTCCACGGGATCGCCGGCATCGCGCAGGCCGACGAAGTTCACGCCCTTGACGACGCGGCCGTCCTTCACGTCCAGGCAGGGAATGATGCGCATCTTGAGCATGACGTTTCCTTCGTCCGTACCAGCGTGCCTTTATAGCCACCAAGACACGAAGGACACCAAGAAGATGTGCTGGCGGTACCGACCTTTCCCAATGCGCCGGCATCGGGACCGGTTGATTGCGCCCGAAGGGCGCCTTCCTACGACCGCCGTCGACGCTGACGCGATACCGGCGCCGTCAGCGCGGTCTCTTGGTGTTCTTGGTGTCTTGGTGGCCTCGCCGCACCCCGTCTAGTCCTTCAGCACCGCAAGCGCCTCGCCCAGGTCGATGCGGCCGTCGTAGACGGCGCGGCCCGAGATGACGCCGACGATGCCGGTGTCGGCCTTCGCCTTGCACGCCTTCAGGTCGTCCAGCGAGGAGACGCCGCCCGAGACGATCACAGGCGTCGAAATCTTCTCCGCCAGGGCCGCGGTGGCCTCGACATTGGGGCCCGAGAGCACGCCGTCGCGGTCGATGTCGGTGTAGATGATGGCCGCCACGCCCGCGTCCTCGAACTTCATGGCGAGGTCGATGGCCGTGATCTCGCTGGTCTCGGCCCAGCCTTCCACGGCGACCATGCCGTCGCGGGCGTCGATGCCGACCGCGATGCGGCCGGGGTGGGCCTTGCAGGCGTCCTTGACCAGCTCGGGGTGGCGCAGCGCGACCGTGCCCAGGATCACGCGCTTAACGCCCTTTTCCAGCCACATGTCGATGGTGGCGCGGTCGCGGATGCCGCCGCCCAACTGCACGGGCATGTCGGACCCGGTGACGGCGAGAATCGCCTCCACGGCATCGGCGTTGACCGGCTTTCCGGCAAAGGCGCCGTTCAGGTCGACGACGTGCAGCCACTCGCAGCCCGCGTCCTTGAAGACGCTGGCCTGGTCGGCGGGAGACGTGTTGAAGACGGTCGCCTTGTCCATCTCGCCCTTGAGCAGGCGGACACAGGCACCGTCCTTCAGGTCGATGGCGGGAAACAGGATCATGGGGCCCAACGCAAGAAATTGGAGAGCAGCTTGAGGCCGGTGGCCTGGCTTTTCTCCGGGTGGAACTGGGTGCCGAACAGGTTGTCGCGGCCGACACAGGCGGTCAGCGTCTCGCCGTATTCGACGGTCGCCAGCCGGTGCGCCGGGTCGTGCGGCACATAGTGATAGCTGTGCACGAAGTAGGCGTGATCGCCCGGCGTGATGCCGTCGAACATGGGGTGTGCGCCGGGGTCGAAGACCAGCTCGTTCCAGCCCATGTGCGGCACCTTCAGCGCCGGGTCGCGGGGGTGGATGCGCACCACCTCGCCGGAGATCCAGTCCAGGCCGTCGGCGGTGCGGTGCTCCAGGCCCTTCGTGGCCATGAGCTGCATGCCGACACAGATGCCCAGGAACGGGCGGCCCTTCTCCAGCACGGTCTCGCGCAGGGCGTCCACCATGCCGGGCACGGCGTCGAGCCCGCGGCGGCAGTCGGCGAAGGCGCCGACGCCGGGCAGGACGATGCGGTCGGCCTCGCGCACGGCCTGGGTGTCGGCGGTGACCAGGACGCTCTGGGTGCTGCCGCTCTCGGCCACCGCGCGCTCCAGCGCCTTGGCGGCCGACCGCAGGTTGCCCGAGCCGTAATCGATGATCGCGACGGTCATGACGGTCCCTTGAACGGGGAAAAAACGCTGGTCTTGTAGCAGGAAGCGCCGGGCAAACAAAGCCCGTGGAGGCCAGACCGTTATTCCGCCGCCTCGCCGCCCGCGGCCTCGCCATCGGCCGGCAGGGTGACGATGAACCGCGCGCCCAGCACGGTTCCGATGTCGTCGCGGCGGTTTTCCGCGCGGATCGCGCCCCGGTGGGCCTCGACGATCTGCTTGGAGATGGACAGTCCGAGGCCCGAATGGGTGCCGAATTTCTCGCCCGCCGGACGTTCCGTATAAAAGCGGTTGAAGATGTCGCGCTCCTTGCCGCGTGGGATGCCGGGGCCTTCGTCCTCGACGGTCACCCGCACCCAGCCGTCGTCGCGGCGGGCGCGCACCGTGATGGTGCCGCCGGGCGGGCTGAAGCCGGCGGCGTTGCCCATGAGGTTGCGGAACACCTGCGCGAGCCGACCCTCCAGCCCCGGCACCACCAGCGTATCCCCCTTTGGCGCGTCCAGGACGAAGCGCGGCGCGCCGTCGGTGTCCGAGGCGTTGTGCAGTTCCACCAGCGTGTCCAGGATGGTGCCGAGCGCGACGGGCTCGGTCTCGGCCCGCGACAGTTCGGCGTCCAGGCGCGAGGCGTCGGAGATATCGGAAATCAGGCGGTTCATGCGCTGCACGTCGTCCAGGATGACGGCCATGAGCCGGCGCTGCTGCTCGGGGTCCTTGACGCGCGCGGTGGTCTCGACGGCAGAGCGCAGCGAGGTCAGTGGATTCTTGATCTCGTGCGCCACGTCGGCTGCGAAAGCCTCGATGGCGTCCATGCGCGCCCACAGGTCTTCGGTCATTTCGCGCAGGGACTGGGACAGGTCGCCGATCTCGTCCTTGCGGGCCGACAGGTCGGGAATCGCCAGCACGCGCCCCTTGCCGTGGCGCACGCGCTCGGCGGCCTGCGACAGGCGGGTCAGCGGCCGGGCGATGGCGGCGGCCAGGTAGAGCGACAGCAGAACGGTGGCGGCCAGCGTCACGGCCGACAGCTTGAGGACGGCAAGCCGCACCTCGAAGACGCTGCGGTCCACGTCGGCCGCACTCTTCTGCACCATGACGGCGCCGACGACCTGCTTGTAGTGCTGTACCGGCGTCGCGGCGGAAAGAACGAGCGTGCTGTCGCGGCGGCGGCGCACGGCGGTGCCCGATTCGCCCACTTCCACGGCGCCCACGACCTCGTCGTAATCGGAGGCGGTCTGGTCGGGGCGCTCGATGTAGGGCTGGACGTCCCGGCGGAAGGCGACCGAGCCGCGCAGCCAGTCATAGGCCTTGCGCAACATCCCCATGAGGGTGTCGGTGTCCTCCACCGGCGGCAGGTCGGACACCTGCACAAGGCCGCCGGCCCCCATGAGCAGGCGGCTGTCGGCGACCAGCAGGCCGTTGTGGTCGAACAGGCGCACCCGCATGCCGCCCAGGTCGGCCAGCCGGCGGACCATCTGGCGGGCCGGATCGTTGGCGATGCGGTGGGTGGTCATGGGGATCAGCGGCACGGCCTCGGACCCGCTGCCGCGCACTTCGACCGCGCCCTCGCCGACGGCGGCTGCGATAAGGTCCGCCTGGGTGCGCAGGGCCGTCAGTTCGCCGGCGACCAGGGCCTCTTCGTACTGATCCAGATAGAGCATGCCGAAGGCCAGCAGGGCCGGCGCCACCAGGTTCACGGCCAGGATGCGGCGGGTGAGCGGGCTCAGCCACGGGCGGCGGCGGCGCTGGCTGCGGCGCTGGGCGCGGGCGCGGCGGCGGGCGGCGCGACCGGTCAGGGCGGTGCCGTCACCGCCGGCGGAGTCGTCGGCGGCGCTGCCCTTGTTCCAGTCATCGCGGTCGGCGACGAGGCCCATGCGCAATCAGGCTTCCTTGTAGCGGTATCCCACGCCGTAGAGCGTCTCGATCTGCGAGAAGTCGCCGTCGACGGCGCGGAACTTCTTGCGCAGGCGCTTGATATGGCTGTCGATGGTGCGGTCGTCCACGTAGATGCTTTCGCCATAGGCGATGTCGATCAACTGGTCGCGGCTTTTCACGTGGCCCGGACGCTGGGCCAGGGCCTGCAGGATGAGGAATTCGGTGACCGTCAGGTCCACGCTCTCGCCCTTCCAGGTGACCATGTGGCGGGCCGGGTCGATCACCAGCTCGCCGCGCCTGATGGCGTCCGGCGCGGCCTCGGCGCCGGTTTCCGGGGCCCCGGCGCGGGCATCGGCGCGGCGCAGGACGGAGCGGATGCGCTCGATCAGAAGGCGCTGGCTGAACGGCTTCTTGATGTAGTCGTCCGCACCCATGCGCAGGCCCAACAGCTCGTCCACCTCGTCATCCTTGGAGGTGAGGAAGATCACCGGCATGTCGGTGTCCTTGCGCAGGCGCTGGAGCAGTTCCATGCCGTCCATGCGGGGCATCTTGATGTCCAGCACCGCCAGGTCGGCGGGCGCGCGTTCCAGGCCGTCCAGGGCCTCGGCGCCGTCGTTGTAGGTGGTGACCTTGAAGCCCTCGGACTCCAGCAGGATGGAGACCGAGGTCAGGATGTTGCGGTCGTCGTCCACCAGGGCGATGGTCTTGCTCAACGCCAGTCCTCCGCGAAATCATGCCGTGCGCCGCTCCGGGTGCGGCGGTGTTGCCACTTTTGGTCGCCCATTATGGCGAAAATGAAGCCTTGTGGGGGTTTTGTCGGCCGGCTTTTACGCGCCGGCGATAAAAATCGCCGGCGCTGCGTTCAATCGGCACGCCGCCTCACGCGCCATAAGGCGCGGCGGCCGGTCGGCCTTGCCGGGCGACGAGCCGTCGCTTTCATGTGCCCGACCGGACTCAAACATCAAGCACCGAAAGCGTCTGTCGCACCACGTCGTCCAGCGCGCGGGGATCGGCGTCGGCCTTGGACAGCACCCGCAGGCCCTGGACCATCGCCGTCAGGAAGCGGGCCAGTGCCCGCGGGTCCTTCCCCGGGTCGATCTCGCCGGTGTCGCGGGCCTCTGCCAGCAGGGTGTGCAGAGCCTCTTCGATATGCGCCAGGGCGCCCTTGACGCGGGCGGCGGCGGCCTCGTCGTGCGGGGCCAGTTCCACGGCCGTGTTGCCGATCATGCAGCCGCGCCGGTCGCCGTCGCGCACCTTGAGCGTGATGAAGCGCCGCAGGAAGGCCTCCAGCCGGATGCGCGCCGGGCGGCCGTCGTCCTCCAGGATCGCCAGCGCCGGGCGCATGCGCGTGTCGGCATAACGGTCGAAGGCGGCCAGGAACAGGGCGTGCTTGTCGCCGAAGGTGTCATACAGGCTGGACTTCGACAGCCCCATGGCGCGCGTCAGGTCGGCGAGCGACGTCCCCTCGTACCCCTTGGCCCAGAACAGGCCCAGCGCGGCCTCCAGGGCGTCGTCACGGTCGAAGGATCGGGTGCGCGGCATGGCAGTCTTCTGAAATGGTGCGATGAGCAGCGAAATACTGGTCCTAGATGTGGACCAGGTGCCCGGCTTCGCAAGACGCCACTACATGACGGCCAGCAGCAGGAATGGCAGCGTTGCGAAGGACAGCGCGGTGGAAATCACCACCATGCCCGCCACCTCGGCCGGCGCGGCGTTGTAGCGCACGGCAAACAGGTAGTTGAAGACGGCCACCGGCATGGCGCTTTCCACGATGACCACGCCGCGCGCGATGCCCTCCAGGTCCATCAGTTCCGCCACGCCCCAGCCGGCGGCGAAACCCAGCCCGAGGCGCAGGCACCCCAGCGCGGCGGAGCGCCCCAGCGTCTGCACGTGCAGACGTCCCAGCGACACGCCCAGCGTCAGCAGCATCAGCGGGATCGTCATGCCGCCCAGCAGCCCGATGGTGTTGTCGGCCCACTTGGGCAGCGTGACGTCACCGGCCATGAGGCCGAGCGCGATGATGACGGCGATGATGACGGGGCTGCGCGCCAGCTCTTTCGGCGAGAACCGGCCCGAGGCCACACCGATTCCCAACGTGAACTGCAGGACGATGAAGACCACGAAGTAGCCGATGGCGAGCGCCAGCCCCTCGTCCCCGAACGCAAACAGGCACAGCGGCAGGCCCATGTTGCCCGTATTGCCGAATGTCAGCGCCGGCAGGTAGGCCTGGAAGGACAGACCCGTCGCCTTCAGCACGATCGCCGAGACGACCACCGTCGCCGAGAGCGCCAGGAAGGCCGCCAGCGCCATCTCCGTCAGCGCCTCGGCGGACAGCTCGGCGTTCAGCAGGACGTCGATCACCAGGCAGGGCACGCCGATGTTGATGACCAGCATGGTCACCATGGGCGTGTCGAAGGTCTTGCCGCTCTTGCCCCAGCCATAGCCGATGGCCGCGATCAGGAACACCGGCGCGATGACCGAGAACAGGGTGGAAAAGACGTCCAGGTTCATGGGGGCGGAAAGGTCCTGATCGGCGGCAACAAGGGGGCCGAAAGGCTACCAGGGCACGGGGCGCGGGGGAAGCGGGCGGCGGCAATGGTCCCATAACGCGGTCAGGAATTGACACCCCGCGCGGGCAGGCGCACCTTGCCTGCATGACCACCAGGATGCACGTCACGACCGTGGCGGTGGAGGGGGTCGGGGTGTTGTTGCGCGGGCCGTCGGGAAGCGGAAAGTCCGATCTCGCGCTCAGGCTGATTGATGCCGGCGCCACCCTGGTCTCCGACGACTACACCGACCTCTATCTCCGCGACGGCGTGCTGACCGCTGCGGCGCCGGAAACCATTGCCGGCCTCATGGAGGTGCGCGGCGTGGGCATCGTGCGCCTGTGCCCGGAAACCGCGCCGCCCGCGCCGGTGCCCGTGGCCCTGCTGGTGGATCTGGTGCACGAGGCCGGCGCCGTGGAGCGCCTGCCCGATCCGCAGGCGGAGGCTCTGCTGCCGGACCATCCCGTGCGCCGCATCGTGCTCGACCCCTTCGAGGCAAGCGCGCCGGCCAAGGTTCGGCTTGCGGTCCGTATCGTCTCGGACGATAGTCTTTCCCCACAATGACCGAAGTGACGCAGCAGGATACACCAGCCGCCGCCGGCTCCCGGGCCCCGTCCTCCACGGCGGGGCGCGTCGTCGTGGTCACCGGCCTGTCGGGGGCCGGCAAGACCACGGCGCTCAAGGCGCTGGAGGACATGGGCTGGGAAGCGGTGGACAACCTGCCGCTCGCCCTGCTGGACGGCCTGCTGCACGCCGGCGGCGGCATTCGGCGTCCCCTGGCGCTGGGCATCGACGTGCGCACCCGCGACTTCGATGTCGACGGGGTCAAGCGCGTCATGGCCGCCCTGCGCGACGAGGACCACGTCGACGCCAACCTGGTGTTCCTGGACAGCGACACCGAGGTGCTGATGCGGCGGTTCACGGAAACCCGCCGCCGCCACCCGCTGGCCGTCGACCTGCCGCTGCTGGACGGCATCCAGCTGGAACGCCAGATGCTCAAGCCGCTGCGCGACGTCGCCGACGTGGTGATGGACACCACCCGGCGCCCCCCGCGCGAACTGCGGGCGGACCTGGAGACCAAGTTCGCGCTGGCGGCGTCGCCGGGCATGACGGTCTGCGTCACCAGCTTCGGCTTCCGCGACGGCCTGCCGCGCGACGCCGACCTGGTGTTCGACGCGCGCTTCCTGCGCAACCCCCATTACGTTCCGGAACTGAAGCCCTTCACCGGCGTCGACGCGCGCGTCGCCGCCTATGTGGAGGCGGACCCGGACTGGCCCGGCTTCTTCGACGGCATCACGCGGCTGGTGGCGCCGCTGCTGCCGCGCTACGAAGCCGAGGGCAAAAGCTACCTGACCATCGCCGTCGGCTGCACCGGCGGCAAGCATCGGTCGGTGTTCACGGTGGAACGGCTGGCGCGCTGGTTGCGCGACCGCGACGTGCCGGTCACCGTGCGTCATCGCGACGTCGACCCCCAGGCGCTGCCGCCGGGGCGGGATATGAGGGAAAGTCCATGATCGGTATGGTTCTCGTGACCCACGGCCGCCTGGCCGAGGAACTGGTGGCGGCGCTGGAGCATGTGGTCGGTCCGCAGGAGCAGATCAGCACCGTGTGCATCGGACCCGACGACGACATGGAGCAGCGCCGCGCCGACATCCTGGAGCGCGTTGCGCAGGTCGATACCGGCGCGGGAGTCGTTCTTCTGACGGACATGTTCGGCGGCACGCCGTCCAACCTGGCCATTTCCATCATGGACAAGGCCAAGGTGGAGGTGATCGCCGGCGTGAATTTGCCTATGCTTATAAAGCTGGCGTCGGTGCGCGGGTCCAAGGACCTGGCCGACGCCGTCGCCGCCGCCCAGGAGGCCGGGCGCAAATACATAAACGTCGCGTCAAAGTTGTTGACGCAGGAGTCGTGATCGTCATGGGGACCGTCCAGGAGATGCAGAAGCGCGAGGCAACGATAACGAACAGCCGCGGCCTGCATGCGCGCGCCGCCGCCAAGTTCGTCAAGCTCGCCGCCAACTACACCGCCGACATCACCGTCGTGAATCGGGGCCAGGAAGTGTCGGGACGCTCCATCATGGGGCTGATGATGCTGGCGGCCTCGCCCGGCACCACCATCGAGATCCGCGCCGCCGGCGACGATGCCGGGCCGGCGCTGGACGCCATCGTCCAACTGATCGACGACAAGTTCCATGAAGACTGACCGGTCGCCGCGCGAGGAGGTGCGGCATCGGGTGGGGCAGTCGACGGACAACGGGGGCGAACGGCGGGAGGAGCTGATGGCGGCGGAAACGCCGGGCAGCGGGACGGTGCGTCCCATGGAAATTCTGTCCGGGCTGGGTGTCGCGCCCGGCGTGGCGGTGGGTACGGTCTACCTGCACGAGGCGGGGGCCGTTCACGCGCCCGAATACCGCATCCCCGAAGGTCGAGTCGAATCGGAGCAGCATCGCTTCGCCGAGGCCGTCCACGCCGCGCAGCGCCAGCTTCACACCCTGCGCCGCCGGGCCGACCGCCTGCCCGGTGCGGCCGGCGAGGAACTGGGCTACCTGCTGGACGCCTACCACCAGATGCTGTCGAACTCGCGCCTGGTGCGCGGCGTGTCCAACCGCATTGCCGAGGAGCGGGTGAACGCGGAAGCTGCCGTGAAGAAGGAAATCGGCGACCTGATCGCCGCCTTCACGGCCATGGAGGACCGTTACCTGGCGGGTCGCGTCGCCGACATCCGCGACATCGGCCAGCGACTGGTGCGCAACCTGACCAAGTCGCCGTACCGGGCCTTCTCCGGCATCGGGCGCGACTCGGTGATCGTCACGCACGATCTGTCGCCAGCCGACACGGCGCTTCTGGACCCGCACACGGTGTCCGGCTTCACGACCGAGGTCGGCGGGGCCGACAGTCACACCGCCATCATGGCGCGTTCGCTGGGACTGCCGGCGGTGGTCGGCGTGCAGGACCTGACGCGCCGGGTGCGCCACGGTGATGCCATCGTGGTGGACGGCACCGTGGGGCAGGTGGTGCTCAACCCCGACGCCGACGCGCTGGCCGACTACCGCAAGCGGCGCGCCGACTTCCTGCGCCAGCGCCGGGCGCTCGACCGCCTGCGCGACGTGCCGGCGGTGACCCGCGACAACGTCCAGGTGCGCCTGCACGCCAACATCGAGCTGCCGTCGGAGCTTGAGGCCACCATGCACGCCGGGGCCGAGGGCATCGGGCTGTTGCGCAGCGAGTTCCTGTTCATGAACCGCACCGACATGCCCGGCGAGGACGAGCAGACGGCGCTTCTGCGCCAAGTGGTGGATGCCATGGACGGTCGGCCCGTCACCGTGCGCACCCTGGATGCCGGCGGCGACAAGCTGGGCTCGCTGGTGGGCGGGCGCATCGGCCCCAATCCGGCGCTGGGTCTGCGGGCCATTCGCCTGAGCCTGGCCCGCGTCGACCTGTTCGAGACCCAGCTGGCCGCCATTCTGCGCGCCTCGGCCTACGGGCCGGTGCGCATCCTGCTGCCCATGATCAGCGCGCCCGACGAGTTGACGCAGGCGCGTGCGGTCATGGACCGGGTGGTGCGCCGGCTGCAGAGCCGCCGGGTGCCGCTGCCCGACCCGCTGCCGCCGCTGGGCGTGATGATCGAGGTGCCGGGCGCGGCGCTGGCGGCCGATGCGCTGGCGCACCACGCCGACTTCTTCGCCATCGGCACCAACGACCTGACCCAGTACACGCTGGCCATCGACCGCACCGACGACTCGGTGGCGCACCTCTACAATCCGCTGCATCCGGCGGTGCTGCGGCTGGTGCAGTTCGCCGGCGAGGCCGCCAACCGGGCCGGCATCCCCGTTTCCATCTGCGGCGAGATGGCCGGCGACCCGCGCCTGACGGCGCTGCTGCTGGGCCTGGGGTTCCGCGAGTTGTCCATGTCCTCGACCAATATCCCGCGGGTCAAGCAGCGCGTCTGCCAGCTTGCCATCGCCGAGGCGGCCCGCCGCGCCATGGCGGTGATGACCGAATGGGACCCGGCGCGCATCGGCGCCCTGCTGGACGACTTCAACGCCACGCTGGAATAGGGGCCGGGCGCCGTCACAGGGCATGGCAGGACAAGCGGCTTCCGCCTCGCATGGGCGGAAGCCGCTTGCGTTCGGGCATCGCCGCGTCCGGCAATCGCATAGCCATATAAAGATATCTTTATATCCCTCTTGCCAATGCCGGGCGGGGAAGATATACAGCCTCCAGGTTTTTCCGGCAGGGACACCGGCGCGCCCGTGCGGCCCCGCCCTGCCACGCATTCAAGCTTGGAGGGCTCCATGACGTTCACCGACTACAAGGTCAAGGACATCTCGCTGGCCGATTGGGGCCGCAAGGAAATCGCCATCGCCGAGACCGAGATGCCGGGCCTGATGGCCCTGCGCGAGGAGTACGGCCCGTCGCAGCCGCTCAAGGGCGCGCGCATCGCCGGCTGCCTGCACATGACCATCCAGACCGCCGTGCTGATCGAGACCCTGACGGCGCTGGGCGCCGAGGTCCGCTGGTCGTCGTGCAACATCTTCTCGACCCAGGACCAGGCCGCCGCCGCCATGGCCGCCGCCGAGATCCCGGTGTTCGCCTGGAAGGGCATGAACGACGAGGAGTTCTGGTGGGCCATCGACATGACCATCGAGGGTCCGAACGGCTGGCGCCCCAACATGATCCTGGACGACGGCGGTGACCTGACCCAGGTCATGCACGACAAGTTCCCGGGCCTGCTGGACGACGTGAAGGGCCTGTCGGAAGAGACCACCACGGGCGTCCACCGCCTGTACGAGATGGCCAAGGCCGGCACGCTGAAGGTTCCCGCCATCAACGTGAACGACAGCGTCACCAAGTCCAAGTTCGACAACCTGTACGGCTGCCGCGAATCGCTGGTGGACGGCGTCAAGCGCGCCACCGACGTCATGATCGCCGGCAAGATCTCCGTGGTCTGCGGCTACGGCGACGTCGGCAAGGGGTCGGCCGAATCGCTGCGCAGCCAGGGCGCGCGCGTCCTGGTGACCGAGATCGACCCGATCTGCGCCCTGCAGGCCGCCATGGAGGGCTACGAGGTCACCACCATGGAAGAGGCCGCCTCCGTCGGCGACATCTTCGTGACCACGACCGGCAACAAGGACGTGATCACCATCGACCACATGCGGGCCATGAAGGACCGCGCCATCGTCTGCAACATCGGCCACTTCGACAGCGAGATCCAGGTCAGCGCCCTGCGCAACTACACCTGGCACAACGTCAAGCCGCAGGTGGACGAGGTTGAGTTCCCCGACGGCAAGCGCCTGATCCTGCTGGCCGAAGGCCGCCTGGTGAACCTGGGCTGCGCCACCGGCCACCCCAGCTTCGTGATGTCGGCCTCCTTCACCAACCAGGTGATGGCCCAGATCGAGCTGTGGAACCACGCCGACAAGTACGAGAACCAGGTCTACGTCCTGCCCAAGAAGCTGGACGAGAAGGTGGCCGAGCTGCACCTCGCCAAGCTGGGCGTCAAGCTGACGACCCTGAGCCAGGACCAGGCCGACTACATCGGCGTGCCGGTCAACGGCCCGTACAAGCCGGAGCACTACCGCTACTAAGGTGGCGGCATAAATCTGGAAAAGGGGCGCCCTGCGGGGTGCCCCTTTTTCATTCGCGGGTCGTTCCTCACATCCTCTGCGACGTGGCACCGTTCGGCGGCGGCGGCTTCCTTCGGACCCGGCGGCGGCGCCCGCGCGTTTCTTCCCGACGTGATCGAAATCACCACGGAGGACGCCAGATGACGCCCATCTACGATTCCAGAGGCCACGCCACCGCCTTCGTCGCGCCGCGCGGGCACATCGTCTCGCGCACCGGCCGGTTCCTGGGGCGGATCACGCGCGGCGGCAACGTGCATGACCTGAAGGGCCGCCACGTCGGCTGGTGGCAGGACGGCCACATGAAGGGGCACGACGGCGGCGTCATGGGCTGGACCCGCGACGCACGCGCCCTGCCGGTCACCACGCCCATCCTGGGCGACCCGCCGCTGGCGCCGGGGCTGGGGCTTTCGCCGACGCCCGCCATCAACGACACGCCGCCGATCAAGCCCGAGAGCAAGTTCGCCTGGAGCCGCTACGGGATTTGACGGCCGTCACCGACGCCCCAGCAGACGCGACGCCTCCGCCGCCACGCGCTCGACGATGGCGGCGGCGGGCTCGGCGCGGGCGAGGGATGCCGCCTGGCCGCTCCACACGCTGTTCCAGCGGGCATCACCCATGCGGGCTGCATGACTGCGCAGGGGCTTGGTGAGGCCGTTGGGAAGGGGGTAGGGCGGAATGCGCCCCGCCGCGTCGGCCTCGGCGTATGCCTCCGTCACGGGGGTCCGCAGGCCGCGCGCCCGACGGCCGGAGAACGCGCGGGTCAACGTCGTTGCGTCGTCGGCGGCCTCCGCCAGCGCCGCCTTCGACGCATCGTTGAGCGGGCATTCGGCGGCGCGCAGGAAAGCGGTGCCCAGCGCCGCCGCCTCCGCCCCCAGCACCAGTGCGGCGGCAACGCCGCGGCCGTCGCCGATGCCGCCGGCGGCGATGACTGGGATGTCGACGGCGTCCACCACCTGTGGCACCAGGGCCAGTGTCCCCACAAGGTCGCCTTCGCCGCGGGGGCCGGTGAAGCCGCCGCGGTGGCCGCCGGCCTCGAACCCTTGCGCGGTGACGGCGTCGAAGCCGGCCGCCTCCGCCGCGCGCGCCTCGGCGACCGTCGTGACGGTGGCGATGGTGAAAACGCCGGCGGCCTTCAGCCGCTCCATCAGGGCCGCCTCGGGCAGCCCGAAGGTGACCGAAATCACCGGCGCCCCGCCCGCCAGCGCGGCCTCCAGCTGATCGGTGAAGCTGGGCGGCTCGGGCGCCTCGGCGGGCGGCGGATCGGTCAGCCCGGCTTGGTCATGCAGGCGGCATAGCGTGTTGCGGTAGGCCTCCAGCGTCGCAGGATCGGCTGCCGGCGGCGGCTCCGGCGGAGGCGCGAAAAGGTTGACGGCGAAGGTGCCATTGGTGCCCGCGCGGATGGCGGCACAGGCCGCGGCGATCCTTTCGGGCGCCAGGTAGGCCGCGCCCAGTGATCCCAGGCCGCCGGCCGAGGATACGGCGGCGACCAGGCCCGGACTTGCGGGTTCCCCGGCCATGGGCGCCAGCGCGACAGGGTGGCGCAGGCCGAGTCGGGCGAGCAGGGATTGGCGCGTGGGCATCTGGCGAAGCTCCTTCCTGTCCGGGAGCCCCAGGAGATCAGCGCGTGCGGATGCGGTCCAGGTCCATTGATCCCTTGCGGCGGCGGGCCTCGGCGGCGACCTCGCGGTCGACCACCATCTTCCCGATGGGGAACAGGCTGATATACGCCAGCTTCAGGTGCTGCAGGGCGAACGGAATGCCGATGATGGTCAGCGCCAGGCCGATGGCGGCGGTGACGTGGCCGATCGCCAGCCAGATGCCGGCCAGGACGAACCAGATGATGTTGCCCACCGTGCCCAGCGGGCTGGTGCCGATGTCGTCCCGCCCCGTCACCTCCGACCGGTCGATGGCCTCGCGGCCGAAGGGCCACAGATTGAAGGCGCCAATTGTCACGCAGGCGCGCGCCCAGGGCAGGCCGACGATGGTGATCGCCATGATGACGGCGCCCAGGAACCACAGCAGCGCGGTGACAAGGCCGCCGCCCAGGATCAGCCAGAGGATGTTGAGGATCAGGCGCATGGTGCGTGTGGTCTCCTGGTTGTCTGCTGCCGCGGCGGATTGAGCATGGAGCCCCGGCGCGCGCCGGTCCAATGACCGTTCGACGCGCGCCGGGGCAGGGGGACGGATCAGGCGCCCGCCGGGGCCACGCCCAGTTGCATGACCTTGGCGAGCCGCTTGCCGAAGGCCACCGGATCGGTCGGGGCCTCGCCCTCGACGATGCGGGCCTGATCGAGCAGCAGGAAGCCCAGGTCCTCAAGCTCCGGCGACGGGCCGGACTTGGCCTTGGCCGCCATGTGCTTGATGAGCGCGTGGCCGGGGTTGATCTCCAGCACGCGCGGGGTTTCCGTGTCCTTCTGCTGGTGGGCGCGCAAGAGGCGCTCCAGGTGCATGGGCATGTCGCCTTCCTCGGCCACCAGGCAGACGGGGCTTTCCGTCAGGCGGTCCGACGGGCGGACGTCCTTCACCTTTTCGCCGAGCGTCGCCTTCAGCACGGTGATCAGGCCGTCCAGGTCCTCCTTCGGCGCCTCGTCGGCCTTCTGCTCCTCGTCCTTGGCCTCTTCGGACTCGGCCTTCTTGATATCCTTGAGGTCGGCCCCGCCGGCGGCGACGGACTTCAGCGAGAACTCCTTGTAGGTGGGCATGTTGGCGACCCAGAACTCGTCGATCGGGTCGGTCAGCAGCAGCACCTCCACGCCCTTGGCGCGGTAGCCTTCCAGCAGCGGGCTCTGGGCGATGGCCTCGCGGTCGTCGCCGGTGATGTAGTAGATGTGCTTCTGCCCTTCCTTCATGCGCGATGCATAATCGGCGAAGGAGTGCAGGCCGTCGCCGTGGGTGGTGTGGAAGCGCAGGAGGTCGGTGAGCTTGTCGCGGCGCTCGTGGTCCTCGTACATGCCCTCCTTCAGCACGGCGCCGAAGGTCTCCCAGAAGGTGGCGTAGGCCTCGGGCTCGTTCTCCGCCTTCTTCTTCAGCTCGCCCAGCAGCTTGTTGACCAGGCCGTTCTGGATCTTGCGCAGCAGGGGGTTGTGCTGGAGCATCTCGCGGCTGACGTTCAGCGGCAGATCGGGGCTGTCCACCACGCCGCGCACGAAGCGCAGCCACGCCGGCACCAGGCCCTCGCAGTCATCGGTGATGAACACGCGGTTCACATAGAGCCGCACATGCTGCTTGCGGTCGGGCTGGAACAGGTCGAAGGGCTTCTGGCTGGGGATATACAGCAGCCCCGTGTACTCGATGGCGCCCTCGGCCTTGTAGTGCAGCGTCAGCCACGGCTCGTCGAAGGCGTGGGCGACGTGGTGGTAGAATTCCTTGTACTGCTCGTCGCTGATCTCGTTGCGCGGGCGGGTCCACAGCGCCGACGCTTCGTTCAGCGTCTGGGGTTCCTCGTCGCCCTGCTTGAGCAGCACCGGGATGGCGATGTGGTCGGAGTAGGTCTTGACCACGTGGCGCAGGCGGAATTCCTCCAGGAATTCGTCCTCTTCGGGCTTCAGGTGCAGGGTCACGGTGGTGCCGCGCGCAGCCCCCTCGTGCTCGGCCACCGTGAAGCTGCCCGTGCCGTCGGACACCCACCGCCAGCCGTGGGCATCGCCGGCGCGGCGGGTGATGACCTCCACCGTGTCGGCGACCATGAAGGCGGAATAGAACCCGACGCCGAACTGGCCGATCAGCGAAATGTCCTTCTTCGAGTCCCCCGTCAGGTTCTTCAGGAATTCGCCGGTGCCCGAGCGCGCGATGGTGCCCAGGTTCTCGATCAGGTCCTCGCGGTTCATGCCGATGCCGTTGTCGGCGACCGTCAGGGTGCGGGCTTCCTTGTTCGGCGTCAGGGTGATGCGGAACTCGGGATCGTCGGCGATCAATTCGGGCTCGGTGATGGACTGCCAGCGCAGCTTGTCGCAGGCGTCCGACCCGTTGGAGATCAACTCGCGCAGGAAGATCTCCTTCTGCGAGTACAGCGAGTGCACGACGATATCCAGCACCCGCGCGACCTCGGCCTGGAAACTCAGCTTCTCTTCGGCCATCTGTGGCGACCCTCTGGTTTTCTCTGTTTCTCCGATGAGCGCCGGCCCGCCGGACGGCGGCGGCGAATGGCGGCAAGATATGGGGAAAAAGGGGCCACCTGCGCAAGCACCGGATGCAAAGGGGCGCGAAGGCGCCCATGGGCACCGCGCAACGGAACCGGCAAGGCGCATCCAGCGTCCCCTTTCAATGCCGTCGAAGACTCGTGGCGCCACCATAGGCGGAAAATCGGTGGTTTTAGGCATCCTGGCCGTTGCTCGGGCGCCCTGGAACCGTTATGAATTCCGCCTTACGGTCGCCGGAGGGGGCGGCCCCGTCTTTTTTCAGAACCCACGGCTGATGCCTATACCTGCCGGCCGTGAGATTGATCTAGGAGAGGTTTATGCAGGTTCCCGTGCAGATCTCCTTCCACGGCCTCGAGCATTCCGATGCGGTCGAGGAGCGTGTTCGCGAGAAGGTGGCCAAGCTGGAGCAGTTCAACAAGGACCTGGTGGGCTGCCGCGTGGTGATCGAACAGCACCACAAGAACACGTCCAACCAGCACCACAAGGGCGAGCCGTACCACATCACCATCAACCTGAGCGTCCCGGGCGACGAACTGGTGGTGAAGCGCGACCCGAAGGACCCGCACGTGCACGAGGACATCGGGGTCGCCATCCGCGACGCCTTCCAGTCCATGGAGCAGCAGCTCAAGACCTGGATCGGCAAGCAGCGCGAGAACGACCGGACTGCCCACAAGTCCGCCTAAGCCGCTGGAGCGCCGGCACCGCCGGCCGCGCCGCGCACTGACCGCGTCCGACCGCCACCCGGCGGCGGGCGCGTTCGTGTTTTGGCGGTGGGTCGTCACCATCCTTTCACACGCCACGCCGGTGTCCCCCGCTTGCAATCGCCCCCCGTTCGCCCGATGTTGCGGCTATGAGCGGCTATTCCTCCGGGGCCCGGATCACCGCCGTCCTTGGCCCCACGAACACCGGTAAGACCCACCTCGCCATGGAGCGGATGATGGGTCACGCCACGGGCATGATCGGTTTTCCGCTGCGCCTGCTGGCGCGCGAGAACTATGACCGGGTCGTCAAGGCCAAGGGGCCGCACCGCGTCGCCCTGATCACCGGCGAGGAAAAGATCATCCCGCCCAACCCGGCGTGGTGGATCTGTACGGTCGAATCCATGCCGCTGGACCGCCGCGTGGATTTCCTCGCCGTCGATGAAATCCAGCTCTGCGCCGACCCGGACCGCGGCCACATCTTCACCGACCGCCTGCTGCGGGCGCGGGGGATGCGGGAGACCATGTTCCTGGGCTCGGAGACCATCAAGCCGCTGATGCACAAGCTGGTGCCCGGCTGCGAGTTCCAGACCCGCCCGCGCCTCAGCCAGCTGAAATACGCCGGCCCGAAGAAGCTCACCCGCCTGCCGCGGCGCGCGGCCATCGTCGCCTTCTCGGCCGCCGACGTCTACGCCATCGCGGAACTGGTGCGCCGCCAGCGCGGCGGTGCCGCCGTGGTGCTGGGCGCCCTCAGCCCGCGCACCCGCAACGCCCAGGTGGACATGTTCCAGGCCGGCGAGGTCGACCACCTGGTCGCCACCGACGCCATCGGCATGGGCCTGAACATGGACGTGGACCACGTCGCCTTCGCGGCGCTTCGCAAGTTCGACGGCCACAGCCCGCGTGCCCTGACGGCGCCGGAAGTCGCCCAGATCGCCGGCCGTGCCGGGCGCGGCATGAACGACGGCACCTTCGGCACCACCGGCGATGCCGGCACCATAGATCCCGAGATCGTCGAGCGGGTGGAGAACCACGAGTTCGCGCCCCTGCGCGGCCTCTATTGGCGCAACGCCAACCTGCGGCTGACGTCCATCGACGCGCTTCTGGCCTCGCTGCGCATGCCGCCGCCGGAAGCGGGCCTTGTGCGCCCGCGCCGCCCGGCCGACGATCATCTGGCGCTGGAGGCCCTGGCGCGCGACACTGAAATCCGCGATCTGGCGCGCGGCCATGCCCGCGTGCGACTGCTGTGGGACGTCTGCGGCGTGCCGGACTTCCGCAAGGTCATGCCGGAAAGCCACTCGCGCCTGCTGGGCCAGATCTACCGCCACCTGACCGGGCCGAAACGGGTCATTCCGACGGACTGGCTGGCCGGGCACATCCGGCAGGTGGATCGTGTTGACGGCGACATGCACGCGCTGGTGGACCGCATCGCCTCCATCCGGGTGTGGACCTACATCGCCCATCGCGGCGACTGGATCGACGCGCCCAAGGAGTGGCAGGAGCAGACCCGCGCCATCGAGGACCGCCTGTCCGACGCCCTGCACGACCGCCTGACCAAGCGCTTCGTGGACAAGCGCACCTCGGTGCTCGCCCGCGCGCTGCGGGACGACAGCCCGCTGTTGCCCGAGGTGTCCAAGGACGGCGGCGTGCTGGTGGAGGGTCACAGCCTGGGCCGCCTTACGGGCCTGCGCTTCATTCCCGAACGCGGCGAGAGCCGGGCGGCCGATCGCGCCGTGATGAACGCCGCCGGCAAGGCGCTCCGCCGCGAGATCGCCGACCGCGTGGAGACCATCGCCGCCGACACCGACGACGCCTTCGCCCTGGACGACGACGGCAACGTGCTGTGGCGCGGCGAGCCGGTGGCGCGCGTCATCGCCGGGCCGCAGCCCTGGCAGCCGTCGGTGGAGGTGCCGTTTGACGAAATGCTGGAGGGTGACGCCCGCGAGAAGGTCAGGCGCCGCGCCGCCGACTGGCTGAAGGCGCACGTCGCGCGCGTGCTGAAGCCGCTGTGCAAGGCCCTGGAGGCGCCGCTGACGGGCGCGCCGCGCGGGCTGGTCTTCCAACTGGCGGAGGGGCTGGGCTCGCTGCCGCGCGGCGTGGTGGACAAGCAGGTCAAGGCGCTGGCGGACAAGGACCGCAAGGCCCTGGCCCGCCTCGGCATTCGATTCGGCGTGGAAACGGTGTTCCTGCCCGCCCTTCTGAAGGCGGCGCCGCAGCGCCTGCGGGCACGGCTGTGGGCGGCGCGGTTCGGCGCCGTCGTGCCCGCCCTGCCCGAGGGGCGCACGAGCCTGCCGGTCGATGCCGACGCGCCGTCGGGCTTCTACGAGGCCGTCGGGTTCCATGTGTTGGGAGACAAGGCGGTGCGCGTCGACATGCTGGAGCGGTTCGCCGCCGAATTGCGCCGCCTGGCGCGCGAGAAGGTCTCCACCCTGCCGCCCGACCTGCTCACGCTGCTGGGCGCGACGGTGGACGAGGCGCCGGCCGTTCTGGAGGCACTGGGGTACGAGGCGCAGGCGACGGAAGAGGGCATCACCTTCAAGCAGATCCCCCGCCGCCGGCCCGAGCGCGCGGGAAAAGGCCCGCGGCGCGGCAAGGCCGCCGCCAAAGGCAAGGGCAAGCGCCCGCCCGGCCAGGGCCGCCAGCCCTCGCGCAGGGACATGGAGGACAGCCCCTTCGCGGTCCTGCGCGACCTTGTCACCATCACCGCCTGACGTATTCGCGGATACCGCCCATGACCGAGAGCCCCGCGCCGTCCATCCGCCTCGACAAGTGGCTGTGGCACGCGCGTTTCTGCAAGACCCGCTCGCTCGCCCAGAAATGGTGCGCCAGCGGCCAGGTGTCGGTAAACGGCACCTCCATCCACAAGCCCGCGACCAGCGTGAAGCCGGGCGACGTGGTGAGCTTCCTCTCCGGCCCCTACCGCCGCACGGTGGTGGTGCAGGCTCCGGGAGAGCGGCGCGGCCCGGCGCCCGAGGCCCAGACCCTCTACGACGAGCCCAACCCGCCGGAGAAACAGACCGACGACTTCATGCCCCACCGCCCGCGCGGCATGGGCCGCCCGACCAAGAAGGACCGTCGCGCCATGGCGGCGTTCAAGGATGACGGGATGAGCGGGTGAGGCTTGCTTTGCCGGTTCGCCTGCCCTACCGCCATCCCGGCAGGCAGGCGCGGCGGGCCTCGGTGGCGACGGCGGCGGGGGCCTCGCCCTGGGCGTCGATCAGTTCCATTTGGTCGACTGTCGACGCATCGCGCGCAACGACGCGGGCGAAGCACCGGCAGTAGGCGGCACGGTCGCGCCGCGACAGCCCGTCGACGGCCGCCGGGGCGGTGCCGTCGGGCGGTGTCATGCAGGCCGATTCGGTGGCGACCTCGGCGTGCAGGCGCAGGGTGTAGGCCTCCTGCGGGTCCGAGGCGGCGGTATCGGGCGCCAGCCCCTTCAGCGTGTCTGCGGCGGCCGAGGCCGGGCCCGACACGTATCCCGTCCCCACGAGCGCCGAAACCGTCAGGACGACGGCGGCGAACAGGATCGGAATGGCGCGGAACAGGCGTGACGGCATCAAACGCATCCTCCGGAGACGGTCGGTGTGTGCGTACATGAAGCGTGACGACGCGCCCCGGCGAACTCAAAGGGGCATCGGTCGTACCAATGTCAGATCGCGCCTGAGGAATGCCAAAGAGGGAAGCGGCACGCTCGTTCCGGGAAGGCGCACAAGGCCGGACCCTCCGAAAGATGCATAAGCCGAATATCTAAATTGAAATATCCGAAAGACCTAATTCTGAAAAAGTATATTCACCGCGAAGGGCGAGAAATTTTGTGCCAGAGTACTTCTTCCGGCCGAGACGTTTCCCAAGACGTCGCGGCCGTGCCGGCCCGGCTCCGGCCCCGTGACAGCGCCGGGCGGCACAAATCAATTGAACAAAGCCTAATAAACAAGTGTGGGAACGTGCCATGGGAAAGTCCTCACTGCTTCTTGCACTGGCGGCCGCCGTCGCGGTTGCGGCCGGGCCGGCGGATGCCGTCCCCTTCGACGCGCCGAACGCCAAGGCCCTGATTACGCCGGCGATGGTCGAAGAATTCCGCGCCATGCTGCAGACGCCGGTCATCGTTATGTCCATCAAAGCGCAGAACGAACGGCGCAAGGGTCTTACGCCCGACCGCATCGAGGCGCTGGATCAGCAGTGGCGGGCCGAGACCGAGGCTGATGACCAGCCGCTCATCGCCGCCACGCTTTCCAGCCCCGCATCGGCCTACCTGACGCAGCGCCAAGCCGACTCGCGGGGCATGTTTGCGGCCCTGTTCGTGATGGACGAATACGGCCTGAACGTCGGCCAGTCGGCGGTGACCAGCGACTACTGGCAGGGTGACGAGGCGAAGTTCGAGAACACCTTCCCTGCCGGCGCCGACGCCGTCTTTATCGACGAGCCGGAGTACGACGATGGCTTCGGCATGTGGCTCGTGCAGGTGAACCTGACGCTGTCCGACGGCGGCCGGCCTGTCGGCGCGGCCACGGTAGAGCTGAACCTCGACGAATTGGCGCGCCGCGCCAGCGCCACACGCTGACGGGAGGCCGCGCCATGTCCCTGCTCAACAACATCCGCATCCCCGTCAAGATCACCCTGGCCTTCGCCGCCGTCTGCCTGGTGATCCTGGTCGCCGGGGCCGTCAACCTCATGGCCCTGTCCAAGCTGGAAGGCGCCACCCAGCGCTTTGAACGGGTGGCGCAGTACTACGAAACCTTCGAGGAGTACGTGAAGAACATGCCGCAACAGCGGCAGCTCGTGCTCACGTTCATGCTCACCGGCGAGCGCGACACGCTGAATGCCCTGGAAACGCTGGAGGTCCGGCGCCAGGAGCTGCGCGACGCCATCGTGGCGGTTGCCGACATCGGCATCACCCGCGCCGACGTGAGCCCCGTGTTCGAGGCCGACGACGCCCTTCGGACGCAGGTGCTGGAACGGCAGGTGGCGCTCATGCGCAACAGCCTGACGGTCAACGAAGCGCGCGCCATCGAGATCTCGACCTTGCCGGGCCGCCTTCTCAGCCAGCGCGACGCCGCCATGAAGAACACGGTGCAGACGTTGCACAACGTGCAGGCGACGGCGAAGGCGAACGAACAGAGCGCCAACTCACAGGTTCGGATGGTCACCCTCGCCAGCGCCGGTGCGGCCATCGTCATGGCGATTGTGTTCGGCCTTGCGCTCACCCGCGCCATCGCCGCGCCCATCTCGGGCATGAACCGTTTCATGCAGCGCCTGAGTGCCGGCGAACTGGACGACCCGCGCATCCCCGGCCAGGGCCGTCGCGACGAGATCGGCGACATGGCCGGCGCCGTCTCCGTCTTCCGCAACGGCTTGATCGAGGCGCGCGACCTGCAGGAGGAACAAGACCGGCAGCACGCCGAACGCGCCGCCCAGCAGGCGGAGCTGAAGCGCCTCATCCGGTCGTTCGAGGGCACCATCGTCGGCGTCCTGGACGGCCTGAGCAACGCCGACCACCTGGTACGCGAAACCGCCACCAAGATGACGTCCGGCGCCAAGGACACCCTCGCCACCGCCGACACGGCGACCAACGCCGCCGATGGCGCGTCGCACGACGTCGATACGGTCGCCGCCAGCGCCGAGGAACTGTCCACTTCCATTCAGGAAATCGCCCGGCGCGTCTCGCAGGCCACCGAAATCGCTTCGCGCGGCGTGTCGGAGGCCGAGGCCAGCTCGCACGAAATCGGCCAACTGGACGAAAGCGTCAACCGCATCGGCGAGGTCGTGGGCCTCATCAACGACATCGCCAGCCAGACCAACCTGCTGGCGCTGAACGCCACCATCGAGGCCGCGCGGGCCGGTGACGCCGGCAAGGGCTTCGCCGTGGTGGCGAACGAGGTCAAGGGCCTGGCGACCCAGACCGCTCGCGCCACCGAGGACGTGGCGCGCCAGATCACCGCCATTCAGCAGGCGACGAAGAACGCCGTCGGCGCAATAAACAAGGTCAGCGCCGTCATCCGCGAGATCGATGAAATTTCCTCCAGCATCGCCGCGGCGGTGGAGCAGCAGGGGGCGGCGACCTCAGAGATCGCGCGCGGGGCGGAGCACACCGCCACGGCCACGCGCTCGGTGGTGGACGTCATGGGCCAGCTGCGCGAGGCGGCGCAGGAGTCCGGGCGCATCGCCGAGGAAATCACCACGTCGTCGGAGCAGATCAGCAAGCAGTCCGCGACCCTGAAGGCGGAGGTGCGCGACTTTCTGGCATCGGTCCAGTCCGACGAGCACGAGACCAACCAGCTTGTCCGTTTCAACGAGGAGGCGCACGGCTTCGGCGTCGCCGCCATCGACGAGGATCATCGCAAGCTGATGGAGATCACCAACGACCTTTATCGCGCGGTCAAGGCCGGCAATGACGGCGCCGCCATGGACCGCGCCTTCAAGCACTTGACGGCCTACACCAGCAAGCACTTCAAGGAAGAAGAGGACTACATGGAGCGCGTCGGGTACCCCGAGCGCAACCGTCACGCCCGCCACCACGCCCAGTTCATCGAGCGGGTGGAGACGCTCTACAACACCTATCGCGGCGGTGACCAGACGGCCGGCATGGACCTTCTGGCGCTGCTTGGCAACTGGTGGCGCAACCATCTGGAGGGGGACGATTCGCAGCTTGCCCGCTTTATCAAGGGCGGTCAGCGTCGCAAGGCCGCCTGACGCGGCGTCGCGGGTTCCCACAGTCCAGGGGCGGCGCCGGCATCATGCCGCGCCGCCCTTTTTCCGACAGCGCGGGCGCAGGTCGGACAACAAAAAAACCGGGCTTGGCTGGCGCCGCCCGGTCGATCAATCTTTGGGGAAAATGGCTCCGGCGGTAGGATTCGAACCTACAACCCTGCGATTAACAGTCGCATGCTCTACCGTTGAGCTACGCCGGAACAACCCGTTGGAGGCCCGCGATTTACCGAACCTGGGCGCCCCTGTCCAGAACTTTTTTTCGCCCCGGATTGCGGCCGGTCCGCCTAAAAGTCCAAATCCGCGTAGTGCCGCGGCGCGGGAACGCCAGGCACCGTCTCCGCCAGCAGGCAGCGGAAGCTGGGGCGCGACTTGACGCGGGCGTACCAGTCCTTGGCCAGTTCGTGCTCCTCCCACGGGACGTCGCCGGCATAGTCGACCAGCGACAGGTGGGCGGCGGCCGTCAGGTCGGCCAGCGACAGGGACTCGCCGGCCAGCCAGCGCCGGCGCTCCGACAGCCAGGCGATGTACTGCAGGTGGGTGTGGATGTTCACCCGTCCGGCGCGGATGAGGCGGCTGTCCGGGGCGTCGCGGGTCAGCACGCGCTTGGTCAGCTTTTCGCCCGCCGTCGGCACGGTGACTTCCTGGAAGAACTTGTGGTCGAACCAGTCCACCAGCCGCCGCACCTCGGCCCGTTGGACGGGATCATGGCTGAGCAGCGGCGGTGCCGGATAGCTTTCGTCCACATATTCGCAGATGGCCGTGGCGCCGCAGATGACGTAATCGTCGTCCACCAGCACGGGCACCTCGCCGGCCGGGTTCAGCGCAAGGAATTCCTCCGGCCGTTCCCAGTCCCGGACAACGACCGTCTCGAAGTGCAGACCCTTCTCGTTCAGCACGACCCGGGCCTTGCGGGCGAAGGGGCTCAGACAATGGTAATAGAGGATGCGCATGGTCTTTCGTTTTACCTGAAGCGGCGGCGCTTGCAAGGGCCGTCGCGGACCGTCACCGACAGGTCACGCAAACGGCCGTCTCCGGCGGGCGTTGACGCAGCACGCTTCCCTATCGCATCCGCCCGCGCCTTGAGCTATCCTCCGCCGCCATGAGCCAGCAGAACGACACCACCCACTTCGGGTTCCGCACCGTCCGCACCGAGGAAAAGCAGGGCCTCGTGCGCGACGTCTTCGATTCGGTCGCCGCGCGCTACGACCTGATGAACGACCTCATGAGCGGCGGGGTCCATCGCATCTGGAAAAATGCGCTGATCGACTGGGTGAACCCGCAGCCGGGCCAGGCGCTGCTGGATGTCGCCGGCGGCACGGGCGACATCGCCTTCCGCTTCCTGGACCGCGCCCGCCACATCGGCGCCGTCCGCCGGGCCGAGCGCCGCGACATGGGCGAGGACGTGGACGAGCCGCCGCCCAATACGGCCGAAGCCGCGGTCACGGTCTGCGACATCAACGTCGAGATGCTGAAGGTCGGCCGCGACCGTGCCACCGACCAGGGCCGGCTGTCGGGGCTGACCTGGGCGTGCGGCAACGCCGAGTCGCTGCCGTTCCCCGACCGCACCTTCGACCATTACACCATCGCCTTCGGCCTGCGGAACGTCACCAACATCGACCGTGCCCTGGCCGAGGCCCGCCGCGTGCTCAAGCCCGGCGGCCGGTTCTTCTGCCTGGAGTTCAGCAAGGTCGTCGTGCCGGGGCTGGACCAGGCCTACGACCTGTACTCGTTCAAGGTGTTGCCGCGCATGGGCCAGGTCATCGCCCGCAACCGCGAGGCCTACCAGTACCTGGCCGAGAGCATCCGCAAGTTCCCGCCGCAGGACCGGCTGGTGGAGATGATGGAAGAGGCGGGCCTGCGCCAGAGCAAGTACCGCAACCTGTCGGGCGGCATCGCCTGCATCCATTCCGGCTGGCGCATCTGATGCGCAACGAGGTCGCCCGATGATTCGCGCCGTCAAGAACCTGCGCCGGCTGTTCCAGATCGCCCGCACGCTGGCCCGCCACGACGCCCTGTTCCCGCTGGAGAACATCGGCGTGGCGCGCGAGGTGGCCGCGCTGACCAAGATGTTCAGCCGCAAGAACGTGGAAGGGCGCCCCGGCCAGCGGCTTGCCCGTGCGCTGTCGGAACTGGGGCCCAGCTTCATCAAGCTGGGGCAGGCGCTGTCCACCCGCCCCGACCTGATGGGCGAGGAGGTGGCGCACGACCTGTCGGAGTTGCAGGACCAGCTGCCGCCCTTCGGATTCGCGGACGTGCGGCGGATCATGGAGTCCGAGTTCGAGGAAACCATCGAGAACCTGTTCTCGGAGTTTTCCGAGGAACCGGTCGCCGCGGCGTCGATCGCGCAAGTGCACTTCGCCACCACCACCGACGGGCGCGAGGTGGCCGTCAAGGTGCTGCGGCCGGGCGTGGAGGACCACATCGCCCGCGACCTGGACCTGCTCTACTGGATCGCCGAGATCGTCGAGGCCACGCAGCCGTCCCTGCGCCGCCTGAAGCCGGTGGAGAGCGTGCAGGCCTTCGAGGACTCGGTGACCATGGAGATGGATCTCCGGTTCGAGGCCGCCGCCGCCGCCGAGATGGCGGAGAACTTCGCCGGCGACGACACCTTCAACGTGCCGGAAATCGACTGGCAGCGCACCAGCCAGCGCATCATGACGTCGGAACGCATCAAGGGCATTCCGACCGACGAGCGCGACGCCGTCATCGCCGCCGGCATCGACCCGACGGAAGTGGTGGCGAAATCCGCCGATGCGTTCTTCAACATGGTCTTCCGCGACGGCTTCTTCCACGCCGACATGCACCCCGGCAACCTGTTCGTGCGCGAGGACGGCAACCTGGTGGCCGTGGACTTCGGCATCATGGGCCGGGTGGACGTGCAGACGCGCCGATATCTCGGTGAAATGCTGCTGGGCTTCCTGACCGGCAACTACCGCCGCGTCGCCGAGATTCATTTCGAGGCCGGATACGTGCCGAGCGAGAAATCGGTCGACGCCTTCACCCAGGCCGCGCGCTCCATCGCCGAACCCATCTTCGGCCGCCCCATGAAGGATATTTCCATCGCCCGGCTGCTGGGGCAGTTGTTCGCTGTGACGGAAACCTTCGAGATGGAGGCGCAGCCGCAGTTGCTGCTGTTGCAGAAGTCCATGCTGGTGGCGGAAGGCGTCGGCCGCCGCATGGCGCCCGACATCAACATGTGGGAACTCGCCCAGCCGCTTGTGGAAGACTGGATGCGCGCCAACCTGGGGCCGGAGGCGCGCATCAAGGACGCCGTCAACGGCATGGTCTCGACGGCCGAGAAGCTGCCCAAGATCATCGACGAGGGCGAGAAGGTCTTTGCCATGATCCAGTCCGGCGGCGTGCGCCTCCACCCGGATACTCTGGCGGCGCTGGCCGGCCAGCGGGTGGCGCGCAAGACGCGCATGAACGTGCTGATGATCCTGCCCTGGGCGCTGGTCGTGATCCTGCTGGCCCTGCTGGTGGGGAACTAGCGTTTTGACGCTCTGTCGCGCCTGCGCCAGAGCTGCACGCAAGCGCCATGCAGGCTCACGCGCCTGACCGGCGCGGGGTCGCGGTCGCGAGCACATGTCGCCCTTCTCGGGCGAGAAGGGCTCTGGAGTCTTCCATTGGGAATTACGAAGGACAGAAGACGGGACAATGGCGGAAGAAACGGCGTCCTGGCGGATGCGTGTGCGCGGCTTCGTAGAGTCGCCGCGCGTTCAGCGGTTCATCCTGGCGTTGATCGTCATCAACGCCGTCATCCTGGGGCTGGAGACCTCCTCGGCGGTGATGGAGGCCGTCGGTCCGGCGCTGATCGCCATTGATACGGTGATCCTGGGCGTCTTCGTGGTTGAGATCGCGCTGCGCATCGCCGCCCACGGCTGGCGGTTCTTCCGTGACCCGTGGGGCGTGTTCGACTTCATCGTCGTCGGTATCGCGCTGGTGCCGCAGACCGGCCCGTTCTCGGTGCTGCGCGCGTTGCGCGTGCTGCGGGTGCTGCGCGTGGTCTCGGCAGTGCCGCGCATGCGCCGGGTGGTCGCCGCGCTGTTGAGCGCCATTCCGGGGCTGGGGTCGATCATCGCCCTGCTGGCGCTGGTCTTCTATGTCGCCGGGGTCATGGCGACCAAGCTGTTCGGGGCGTCCTTTCCCGAGTGGTTCGGCACCCTGCCGGAAAGCGTCTACACCCTGTTCCAGGTGATGACGCTGGAAAGCTGGTCCATGGGCATCGTGCGCCCGGTGATGGAGGTCTACCCCTACGCTTGGCTGTTTTTCGTGCCCTTCATCGCCATCGCGACCTTCACCATGCTGAACCTGTTCATCGCGGTGGTCGTCAACGCCATGCAGAGCGACTATCAGGAAACCCAGGAGGCCGCCGAGGCCACCGCCCACGCCGAGCGCGAGGAAATGCTCGACCACATCCGCGCCCTGCGCGTCGAGATGGCCGACCTGCGCACTGCCCTGGGCACGCGGGAGCGCTCGGCGCGCGAGTAGGGGGCGGCGCGGCCTGGGACGTCAACCTGCGCATCGCGCCCTGACAAAGAGAAAACCCCCGCCGGATCGCTCCGGCGGGGGTTTCGGTTTCGCCCGTGCCGCTTACACCAGGTTGGGCAGCACCCGGTCCGGCGGCTTGTGGCCGTCGGCATAGGTCTTGATGTTGATCAGCACCTTCTCGCCCATGTCGACGCGGCCCTCGATGGTGGCCGAGCCCATGTGCGGCAGCAGCACCACGTTGTCCAGCGTCAGGAACTTCGGGTTGATGCTGGGCTCCTGCTCGAACACGTCCAGGCCGGCGCCGGCGATCTCGCCGCGCTGGAGCATGCGCAGCAGGGCGTTCTCGTCCAGCACCTCGCCGCGGGCGGTGTTGACGATGTAGGCCTGCTCGCGCAGCAGCTTCAGGCGCCGGGCGCTCAGCAGGTGGTAGGTGGCCGGCGTGTGCGGGCAATGGATGGAGATGACGTCCATCCGTGCCAGCATCTGGTCCAGGCTTTCCCAGTAGGTCGCCTCCAGCTCCTGCTCGATCTCGGGGTGGAGCCGGCGGCGGTTGTGGTAGTGGATGGTCATGCCGAAGCCACGGGCACGGCGCGCCACGGCCTGGCCGATGCGGCCCATGCCGACGATGCCCAGTCGCTTGCCGTAGATGCGGTGGCCCAGCATGTGGGTCGGGCTCCAGCCGGCCCACTTGCCCGAGCGGATCAGGCGCTCGCCCTCCGTCAGGCGGCGCGGCACGGCCAGGATGAGGCCCATGGCCATGTCGGCGGTGTCCTCGGTCAGCACGTCGGGCGTGTTGGTGACCGTGATGCCGCGCTGCTGGGCGGTGTTCAGGTCGATGTGGTCGACGCCCGTGCCGAAGTTGGCGATCAGGCGCAGCTGTTCGCCGGCCTGGGCCAGCACGCCGGCGTCGATGCGGTCGGTGATGGTGGGCACCAGGACGTCCGCCTCGCGCACCGCCGCCACCAGCTCATCCTTGGTGAAGGGGTGGTCGTCGTGGTTCAAGCGGCAGTCGAACAGTTCCATCATCCTGGTCTCGATCACGTCCGGCAGCTTGCGCGTGACGACGACCAGGGGCTTCTTCGCGACCATGCATATCCCTCCCGGAGACCTTATAGGCTCTGTGCGTGGTTTGGCTTAGCAAGACGGGCGGGGCTTGTCCAGACATTGCGTTGCAACACGGTCCTGCGACACTTCCTTTCGCGCGCACTCGAACCCTCGACCGCCGCGCTTGACCGGCCGGGGCGGTCGGTCCGTATAATGCGCCGCCCTGGGGAAATCGAGCCACACACCAATGTCGAACGCTGTTACCGGAGTCGCTTCCACCGCGCTGCTGGCGCTGGCCATGGGCTTTGGCCTGGCTGCCGCGCCCGTCGCCCCGCAGCCCGCCGGCCTGTTTCCGCTGGCCGCCGCCGCGGCCGCCGCCGCCGATGGAACGGGGCTGCCGCTGCCGCGTTTCGTGTCGCTGCGGGCCGAGCAGGTGAACATGCGCACCGGCCCCGGCGTGCGCTACCCCATCGACTGGGTGTATCTGCGCCGGTCCCTGCCGGTGGAGATCGTGCAGGAGTTCCAGACGTGGCGGAAGATCCGCGACCCGCAGGGCGCAGAGGGCTGGGTGCACCAGAGCATGCTGTCGGGACGTCGCACGGTGATGACGATGGACGGCACCCACCGCCTGCGCGCCGAGCCGCGCGAGGAGGCGGAAACCCTCGCCTACCTCGAGGGAGGGGTACAGGCCAGCCTGATCCGGTGTCCGCGCGCGACGGAGTTCTGCCGCGTGGAGGTGAACGGCACGGACGGCTGGCTCAAGCGGTCGGCCTTCTGGGGCGTCTACCGCAACGAATACATCGAGTGACGGCCCGGCGCCCGGTCCGCACGCCGGGCCGCCCCTCCGCACGCGAAACGGCCGCCCCTGCCATGGCACGGGCGGCCGATGTCTCGTCCGGGGCGGCACCGTTATTCGGCGGCCATGAGATGCGCGCCGTGGGCGGAGGCGACGCGCTCCGTCGCCTCTTCGGTCAGCCACTTGGCGACGTTGCGGTCCAGTCGGATGAAGGCCTCGACGGTGCGGTCGCACATGGGGCGCGTGGTGCGGGTCATCTGCTCCACGTAGTCGGCGTACTGAACAACCTGACGACGCCGGCTCGCGGGCAGGGCGACGCGGCCATCGGCGACGGCGGTGCGGAGCGCGATCCAGCAGCCCAGGTTGGCGTCCACCGCCTGCCACAGGGTTTCGGCGGTGCGGGCCTGGCGCAGGCGATAGGCGGCGCGAACCAGCAGGAAGGCGTGGCGGGCGGGCTCGGAGGCCTGGCCGGGAAGCGCGTTCAGGCGCTTGAGCGTCGGCGAGCGCACGACGGTCGTCCCGGTGTCGCCCAGCAGGCCGTCCGGGTCTGCGGCTTCCTGCTCGGCGGCGCGGCCGACGGTTTCCAGCAGCGGTTCCACGGCCGGACAGGTGCGTTCGCACAGGACGCCGATGTGGGCGGCGTCCAGCGCCATCTCCACGGCTTCGTCGCGCAGGCCGCGCGTCATCATTTCCGGCAGCCGGTTTTCCACGCGGGTGTCCACCGGGCACCCCAGGTCCGCCGAGCGGTGGGCGCAGGACGCGGTCGTCGACGCCACCGACAGGCTGTACCGGGTCTCGGCCTGGGCTTGGTGCATGGAAGGTTCTCCGTCGCAGAACAAGAAACGTCACCGGATGTCCGGAAATACTTCAGGCCTTTTCGAGGCCCGATGAATCGCCGTGCGTGCAGTTGATAGAACCTTCGCAGGGGGTATCCGGTTCCCCTTGATACTTCTTTTAACCGTTTGAGTTTTACTACCACCTTCGGCGCCGCTCTCCTTTACCTGCACGGCGGAGCGCGCTACAGAAGGGTGTCGCAATCGAAAACAAGGACCTGTCGCGCCGCATGTCGACCATCACCGAAGGAGTCCTGACCGCCGCCGGTCACCGGCTGGAGTACCGTTGGCACGGTCCCGCGCCGAAGGAGGCATCGACCTTGGTCTTCCTGCACGAGGGCCTGGGCTGCCGCGATCTGTGGAAGGACGTGCCGGCCGACCTGTCGGCGCGCCTGGGCATGGGGGCGCTGGTCTACAGCCGGCCGGGATATGGCGGGTCGTCGGGAATCACCCTGCCGCGGTCCACCGACTACCTGACGCCCGAGGCGCTGGAGGTGCTGCCGGCGGTGCTGGATGCGACCGGGGTTGAGCGCGCGGTGCTGATCGGCCATTCCGACGGCGGCTCCATCGCGCTCATCGCCGCCGGGCGGGGCAACGACCCGCGCATCCGGGCCATCGTGACGGAAGCCGCCCACGTCTTTGTGGAGGATGTCACCCTGGCCGGCATCAGCGAGGCCCGCACGGCGTGGGAGACGACAAACCTGCGCGAGAAACTCGCGCGCTGGCACGGCGCCAACACCGATACCGCCTTTCACGGCTGGAACGACACCTGGCTGACGGACGCCTATGCCGCCTGGAACATCGAGGACGTGCTGCCCGGCGTCACCGTGCCGTCGCTCGTCATCCAGGGCGAGGGCGACCAGTACGGCACAGAGGCCCAGGTGGACGCCATCGTGAGCGGCGTCTCGGGTCCGGCGGAAAAGCTCATGGTGCCCGACTGCGGCCATGTGCCGCACTTCGAGCAGCGGGCGCGCGTGCTGGATGCCATCGCCGCCTTCGTGGAAGCGTTGAGGACCTAGAGGTTTCACCCATTGAATCGGAGGCATGCACCATGCATCTGGAAGGCTCCTGCCACTGCGGCGCCGTGCGCTTTTCGGTCGAGGCGCACGCGCCGGTCCCCTACCTGCGCTGCCACTGCTCCATCTGCCGCAAGACCGCCGGCAGCGGCGGCTATGCCATCAACCTGGGCGCCAAGGCCGACACATTGACGGTCGACGCCGAGGACGGGGCGCTCGGCTGCTACAACGCGCGCATGGAGGACGGCAGCGTCAGCAGCGGCGAGCGGCGTTTCTGCACCCGCTGCGGCACCGCGCTGTGGGTGTTCTCGCCGGAATGGCCGCACCTGATCCACCCGCACGCGGGTGGCATTGACACGCCGCTGCCCGACCCGCCGGAACAGGTACACATCATGCTGGGCAGCAAGGCCAACTGGGTGCGCGACGACAGCCGGGAGGGCGAGGCGCGGTTCGAGGAATACCCCGACCAGTCCCTGGACGACTGGCACCGCGCCCACGGGCTGCTGTCGGGCGACCCGCCGCAGGGCTGACGCCCGGCCAGCCATCTTGCAAAGGGCGTGCGGGCACCAGATATGACCGTCGGGCGGTTGCCGCCCGGCCCTGCGCACGGCAGGATGGCGCGACGCCCGCGAACATCAGACAAGACCGGACACGAGGAACTATGGCGATCCAGATCTACACCAAGAGCACCTGCATGTTCTGCGACAAGGCCAAGGCCTGGTTCAAGGAGCACAACCTGCCCTACGAGGAGATCGACGTCTCCGCGCCGGCCGAATTTTCGGCCATGAAGCAGAAGTTCGACGTCGCGACGGTGCCTCAGATCCTCATCGACGGTCACCTGATCGGCGGCTACGACAACCTGATGCAGTACGAGCAGCCGATCCTGGAAAAGCTGAAGAGCCAGTATCCGGACGCCCGCTGAGGGCCCGGCGGCCGGCGCAGCGGCGGATCGGCCCCGTCAAGGCACCGGCAAGCAGACCTTGACCGCAGGCGGCGAAGGGCGCTCAATCGGCGCCCTTCGCCGTTTTTTGGTCATGCTTCCCGCCACAACCGGACCGTCCCCATGCCCCGCAAGCCCGATCCACGGTCGTTTCCGATCGCCGTTCTTCTGACCGCGCTGGTCGCCTTCGGCCCGGTCTCGACCGACATGTACCTGCCGTCGCTGCCGGCCATGACGCGGGCGTTCGAGACCAGCGTGTCGATGGTGCAGTTGACGCTGTCGGTGTTCACCGCCGGGTTCGCCTTCGGGATGCTGTTCTACGGGCCCCTGTCGGACCGCTTCGGGCGGCTGCCGGTCCTGATGGGCGGTGTGACGCTCTACGTCGCCGCCAGCGTGGTCTGCATGGTCGCCCCCACCATCGAGGCCCTGCTGGCCGGCCGCTTCCTCCAGGCGCTGGGCGCCTGCGCGGGGCCGGTGCTTGGCCGGGCCATCGTGCGCGATGTCTACGACCGGGCGGAAGCGGCGCGGATGCTGTCGTACATGGCGGCCGCCATGGCGCTGGCTCCGGCGGTGGCGCCGCTGATCGGCGGCGGCCTGCACGCGGCGTTCGGCTGGCAGTCGAACTTCGTCGTGCTGACGGGGTTCGGCGTGGTCATCCTGGCAGCGGTCTGGGTGGCGCTGCAGGAGACCAACCGACACCGCGACCCGCACGCGCTGCGGCCGTCGCGCATCATCGCCAACTTCCTGCACCTTCTGAAAAGCCGCGCCTTCATGGGGCATACGGCCTGCGTGGCGCTGGCCTTCGGCGGGCTGTTCAGCTTCATCTCGGGCTCGTCCTTCGTGGTGATCGATGTGCTGGGGGTGAAGCCGGGCTATTTCGGCTTTGCCTTCATGGCCGTCGTCATCGGCTACATCACCGGCGCCTTCGGCGGCGGGCGGCTGACCGGCCGGCTGGGGATCGAGCGCATGCTGTTCATCGGCAGCCTGCTGGTCGCCGCCGCGGGCACCACGGCCATGGCGCTGGCCTGGGCGGGGGTGGAGACGGTGGTGGCGGTGATCGCGCCGATCTCCGTCTATTTCCTGGGTGCGGCGCTGGTCATGCCCAACGGCACCGCCGGCGCCATCGGTCCCTTTCCGCGCATGGCGGGTGCCGCCTCGTCGCTGCTGGGCTTCCTGCAGATGGGCATGGGCTCGTTGACGGGCTATCTGGTGGGGCTGCTCCACGACGGCACGACGCGGGTCATGACCACCTCCATCGGCCTCATGGGACTGGCGACGCTGGGGGTGTTCCTGCTGGCCGTGCGGGGTCTTCGCGAGGGCGAGGAACCGGCCGAGGCGGCGAAAAAGCCGTCCTGACCGCAGACGCGGAAACGGCGCCGGAGTGCTCCGGCGCCGTTTCTCCCCTCTTCCCCCGACCGAAGCCGGTTGATTACTGCACGCGGATCATGACGCGGCGGTTCTGCGGCTCGCGCACGCCGTCGGCGGTGGGCACCAGCGGCTGGGTCTCGCCTTCGGCCTCGATCGCCATGTCGCGCTGGGGCACGCCCTGGGCGGTCAGATAGTTGGCGACCGTTTCGGCCCGGCGCATGGAGAGGCGCATGTTGTAGTCGCTGGGACCCGAACGGTCGGCGTGGCCGGTGACGTTCACCATGGTCGGCTGACCGTCCTGGGCGGTGGCGGCCGCCTGGTTCAGCACCTGTTGCGCCTCCGGGGTCAGGTTGGCGCTGTCGAACTCGAAGAAGACCAGGTAGTCGCTGGGCTGCACGGGTTCCGGCGCGGGCTCGGGCGCCGGCTGGGCGACGGGCTGCTCGACGGCCGGCGGCGGCGGGGGCGCGCCGAAGGTGAAGCGCACGCCAAGCACCACGTTGTGGGTGTTGTACTCGGTGTCGAAGGTGCTGCCGCCGGTTTCCAGTTCCACCTCGGGAACGCTGAAGTAGCGGTAGTCCAGCGTCAGGTCGGTGTTGGCGCCCAGGCTGTAGGAGGCGCCCGCGATGCCCTGCCAGGCGAACCCGAGTTCGCCCTCATCGATGGTGGTGGCGCCGGCCGTGACGTCGTCGAAGGCCACGCGGGCCGCACCGGCACCGGCACCGACGTAGGGCTTGAAGGGCAGGCCGAAGTCGATGTCGTAAAGCACGTTCACCATGCCGGCCATGGTCTTCACCTCGCCGCCCAGGTCGGTGCCGCCGATGGCGTCGGCCTGGTTCTGGCGCCAGGAGAACTCGAGTTCGGTACGCAGGCCGTTGCCCCAGGCGTAGCCCAGGCTGCCGAGCGCCCCCCAGCCTTCATCCCACTCGACATCGCCGTCGAAGGTGGTGCCGGGCGCCTCTTCGGTGTCGGAATCCTGGGGCATGACATAGATGCCGCCCAGGCCGACATAGGGCCCCTGCTTGCTCTCTTGGGCCAGCGCCGGCGCGGCGGCGGTAAGCGCCAGGGCGGAGGCGCCCAGGACAACCTGAACGGAACGTTTCATGGCACGCGGTCCTCTTCGTCTCGATCCCGCCGTGGCATTTTCGCCACGGTCGATTTCTGTGATTGCTGCGGTGCGACGGTCTCGGGGTCGCCGTGCCTAAACGGTGCGATTGCCCGGGCCGCCTTTCAAGATGGAGAACGACGCCGGCGCGCCCGAGGTCCGTGCCCGCCGCGCATTCCCCGGCGCCTGTTGCCGCGTTGCAACAGAAGTGTGGCGCAATGGTGTCGCGAAGGTGGTAGACCGTAGGCCGCCCGGACGCGGGCATGAAAAAGGGGCGCCCCGACGGGACGCCCCTTCGTCTTGCGCGGTCCGACTCGGGTCAGCGCGGCTCCAGGCGGATGGCGCCGTCGAGGCGGATGGTCTCGCCGTTCAGCATGATGTTGTCGCAGATGGACAGCACCAGCTTGGCGTATTCCTCGGGCTTGCCCAGGCGCTTGGGATACAGCGTCTTGGCCAGCAGGGCGTCGAGGGTTTCCTGCGGCAGATTGTTGAACATCGGCGTCTCGAAGATGCCCGGCGCGATGCACATGACGCGCACGCCCTTGGGCGCGAACTCGCGCGCGGCCGGCAGGGTCAGCGAGGCGACGCCGCCCTTGGACGCCGAGTAGGCCGACTGGCCGAACTGGCCCTCGAAGGCGGCGATGGACGTGGTGTTGATGATGACACCGCGCTCGCCCTCGTTCATCTCCTCCAGCGTGAGCATGTCGGCGGCGGCCTGGCTCATGACGTTGAAGGTGCCGATCAGGTTGATCTGAACGACGCGGCTGAAGGCGTCCAGGTCCATCGGACCCTCGCGGCCGACGATGCGGCCGCCGTGAACGACGCCGGCGCAGTTGACGCAGATGCGCGCCGGCCCGTGGGCGTCGCGGCCCTTGGCGATGGCGTCCTTGACGCTATCGGCGCTGGTCACGTCGCACGCCGCGGCGAGGCCACCGATTTCCTTGGCGACGGCTTCCAGCTTTTCGGCGTCGCGGTCCAGCAGCGTGACCTTGGCACCGGCGGCGGCCAGCGCCGTGGCGGTGGCGCGACCCAGGCCCGATGCGGCGCCGGTGACGATGGCGGCCTGCCCCTTGACGTCCATGTGTATTCCTCCTGGCTTATTTTGCGTTTTCCGGATGCGGTCTTGCATACCAGATTCCGCCCCGGCCCGGAAGCGGCAGGTTTACGTTCGCGTCAACTGGAGAGACAGGGCCATTGCGGCGGAGCGGGGCGCGCCTATTCGGCCGGCGTGTCCGTAGCGCTGGGGGGCGGCGGGGCCTGTTTCTTCACCCGTGCCTCGCGCAGCAGGATGTAGAGCGTCGACCCCGCGATCACCGCCGCGCCGGCCAGCGTCAGCCACGACGGCTGCTCGGCGAACAGGAAGAAGCCCAGCGCCCAGGCGATGGGGATCTGGAAGTAGTCGAAGGGCACCACGATGGTCGCATCCGCCAGGCGGTAGGCCCGCAACACGCAGTACTGCCCGATGGTGCCCACCGTACCGACAGCCGCCAGCAGGGCGAGCTGTTCCCAGCCGGGCGTGATCCACACCGGCGCGGCGGCGACGCCGGTCACGACGCACGAGGCGATGGAGAACCACGCCAGCATGGTCAGCGGCCGTTCGGTCGTCGACATGCGCTTGATGATGGTGATGACGCAGGCCATCAGGAACGCCGCCATGAGCGCCGCCCAGGCGGCGTCGTTCATGGCGCCGACGTCGGGCCGCAGGATCATCAGCACGCCGCCGAACCCGCAGGCCGTCGCCAGCCAGCGGCGCCAGCGCACGGCCTCGCCCAGGAAGAACACCGCCAGCACGATCAGGAACAGCGGCCGCGCGTAGGCCAGCGCGGTGGCGGCGGCCAGTTCCATGTGCGTGATGGCGTAGAAGATGCACAGCATGGTCGCCGAGCCGAACAGCACGCGCAGAAGGTGCATTCCGGGCCGCTTCGTCGCCAGAACGGTGACGACACCGCCGCCGAACAGGAAGGGCGACAGCGCCAGCAGTCCGAACAGGCAGCGGAAGAACGCCACCTCGAAGGCGTGCAGGCCGCTGGCCCCGGCGAACTTGATGCCCGCGCCCATGAAGCCGAAGGCGATGGAGCCGGTGACTATCCACAGCACGCCGCGCAGGTTCTCCGGCAGGCGCTCCGCCATCAGGGCGAAGGGCTGTTGCGCGCGGTCGAACAGCGAGGGCATGGAGGCTCCGGTGGTGGTGAAGGACATCCCTACATTGAGGAGCACGGAGCCCCCGCGCCAGGGCCACTCCCCGGCCGGCACGGCTGCCATGCCGTCAGGACAGGGCGCGGCCGAGGGCGGCGGTGACCTCGGCAACGGGCAGGTCGGCCAGGTCGTCGCGTTGCAGCGTTTCCACCCGCATGGCCCAGGGTCGGCACTCCACCGGGTCGGACTCGCGGGAGAACAGCACCACGCTCGGGCAGCCGGCCACCGCGATCAGGTGCATGGGACCGGTATCGTTGCCGATGGCCGCCCGCGCCCGCCGCGCCAGGGCTGCCAGCTGCCCGAAATCGGTGCGTCCCCGGAGGGAGACGGCCTCGGGCACTGCGCCGGTGATGGCGTCCAGCGCGTCGGCCTCCTTGTCCGTGCCGATCAGCACCGGCGTCGCGCCGGTCTCCAGGGCGTGGCGGGCGGCGGCGATGAACAACGCCGACGGGGCCCGCTTGGCCGGCCGTTGCGGCGCGCCGCCGGGCACCATCAGCACAAGCGGGCCGTCGGGCAGCCCCAGCCCCGACAGGTCGCCGTCCAGGAAGGACAGGTCGGACTGCGGCGGAACGGCGGTGATGCCGGCGGCGGCGAGCTGGTCGGTATAGCGCACGGCGGCGTGGCGGCGCGGCTCGCGCGGGTCGGGCAGAGAATGGCTCGCGCCCTTGAAGATGCCGTTCCACTCCAGCCCCGGCCGCCCCAGCCGCATGACGTGGAACATCAGCTTCGTGCGGTCGTTGCGCTGCAGGTCGTAGACCCGGTCGAAGCGTTGCCGCCGCAGGTCGCGGGCGAGCGCCAGCTGTCCGCCGAAGCCCTTGGGTCGGCCGTCGTCGCGCACGGCATCGAACAGCCCGCAGGCCCGCCCCATGCCGGCGAAGGCGGGGGTCGTCAGCAGGGTGATGTGCGCGTCGGGGTGGGCGTCGCGCACCGCCTTCATGTGGGCCAGTGCCACGATAAAGTCGCCGAAGGCGCCCAGCTTGATGAGCAGGATGCGGCGCGGCGCGGGCTGTGCGGAAGAAGCGGAGGACGGCATGGGGCTTCCATACCCCATCGCGCGGACGGCCTCAACGGCCACGCGCGGCGGATGCGGGCGGGCGCGCGCCGCCGGGGCTTTGACCCCGCCGCCCCCTGTGCTATAGCGCGCGCACGATTTCCTCCCCGTTCATCACATCAGGGCACAGGGCCGATGACCATGCACACTCCCGTCCGCAGGGCGCTGCTTTCCGTTTCCGACAAGACCGGGCTGGTCGATTTCGCGAAGTTCCTGGAGTCGCGCGGCGTCGACATCCTGTCCACCGGCGGCACGGCCAAGGCCATGCGCGATGCCGGGGTGGCGGTGACCGACGTGTCGGACTTCACCGGTTTCCCGGAAATGCTGGACGGCCGCGTTAAGACTCTGCACCCCAAGGTGCACGGCGGCATCCTGGGCATCCGCGGCAATGCCGAACACGAATCGGCCATGGCCGAGCACGGCATCGCGCCCATCGACCTGGTGGTGGTGAACCTCTACCCGTTCGAGGAAACGGTGGCGAAGGGGGCCGACTTCGACACCTGCATCGAGAACATCGACATCGGCGGCCCCGGCATGATCCGCGCCGCCGCCAAGAACCACGCCGCCGTCACCGTGGTCGTCGACCCCGAGGACTATGACGCCGTGAAGGAGGCCATGGAGGCCAACGACGGCGACACCACGCCGGCGCTGCGCAAGCGCCTGGCCGCCACGGCCTACGCCCGCACCGGCGCCTATGACGCCGCCATTTCGGGCTGGTTCGCGCGTCAGGTGGGCGACGAGCTGCCGCGCCGCTTCTCCCTCGGCGGCCTGCGCAAGCAGACGCTGCGCTATGGCGAGAACCCGCACCAGCAGGCCGCCTTCTACACCACCGGCGAGGCGCGTCCCGGCGTTGCCACGGCCGAGCAGGTGCAGGGCAAGGAGCTGTCCTACAACAATCTGAACGACACCGACGCCGCGTTTGAGCTGGCCGCCGAGTTCGACGAGCCGGCGGTTGCCATCATCAAGCACGCCAACCCCTGCGGCGTGGCCGTCGGCGGCAGCATCGTGGAGGCCTACAAGCGCGCGCTGGCCTGCGACCCGGTGTCGGCCTTCGGCGGCATCGTCGCCATCAACCGCCCCATCGACAAGGCGGCGGCCGAGGAGATCACCAAGATCTTCACCGAGGTCGTCATCGCCCCCGACGCCGACGAGGACGCCCGCGCCGTCTTCGCCGCCAAGAAGAACCTGCGCCTTCTGCTGACCGGCGGCATGCCCGATCCGGCCGAACCGGGCCTGACGCTGAAGACCCTGTCCGGCGGCTTCCTGGTGCAGAGCCGCGACGCCGGCCGCGTGACGGAGAGCGAGCTGACGGTCGCGACGAAGCGCCAGCCCGACGAGCGCGAGATGCGCGACATGCTCATCGCATTTCGCATCTGCAAGCACGTCAAGTCCAACGCCATCATCTACGTCAAGGACGGCGCGACGGTGGGCATCGGCGCCGGCCAGATGAGCCGCGTCGACAGCGCCCGCATCGCCGCCGCCAAGGCCAAGGACGCCGCCGAGGCCGCCGGCGCCGAGCAGCCGGCGACCGTGGGCTCGGTGGTGGCGTCGGACGCCTTCTTCCCGTTCGCCGACGGTCTGCTGGCGGCGGCGGAAGCGGGCGCGACGGCCGTCATCCAGCCGGGCGGCTCCATGCGCGACGACGAGGTGGTGAAGGCCGCCGACGAAAAGGGCCTCGCCATGGTGATGACGGGCATGCGCCACTTCCGTCACTGATCGCGCGGCGTCCCGGCGCGAACGCGAAAAACCCCGGCTGCCCGAGTGGCGGCCGGGGTTTTTTCATGAGGCCGGCGGCGGATGCGCCGGGGCCCGGAAACACCCCGGCCCCGTGGGCGGGGTATCCACGGGGCCGGGGCTTGCATGTTCACTCGGGTATGAGGAAATCACGCGGGGTACGGTTGGATAACAGACCGCCGGGTATAATGTTCCAGCGGCGGACTCAATTTTATGCAAATGCCTCTTCCCATGTGCCCTGGGTCGCAGCTTTTGAATACTCGGTCGCGCGATTCTCGAAGAAGTTGGTATGCTCAACCGCGTTCAGCATGGCGTCCAGCCAGGGCAGCGGGTTGCGCTCGATGTTGAACAGGGGCTCCATGCCCAACTGCGTCAGGCGGCGGTCGGCGATGTAGCGGATGTAGATCTTCACGTCCTCGGGCGTCAGGCCCTCCACCGCGCCCAGCTCGAACGCCAGGTCGATGAAGGCGTCCTCGTGGTGGAGGATGGTCTTGCAGGCCTCCACCAGCTCCGCCTCGATCTTCGCACGGTCCACGTCGGGATTTTCCGACAGGAAGGTGCGGTAGAGGCGGATGATGGAGTTGCAGTGCAGGGTCTCGTCGCGCACCGACCACGTGACGATCTGCCCCATCCCCTTCATCTTGTTGAAGCGCGGGAAGTTCAGCAGGATCGCGAAGCTCGCGAACAGTTGCAGCCCTTCCGTGAAGGCGCCGAAGACGGCCAGGGTCTTGGCGATGTCCTCCTTCGTGTCCACCCCCCACACCTGCATGTAGTCGTACTTGTCCTTCATCTGCTTGTAGTCGAGGAAGGCCGAGTACTCGGTGGTGGGCATCCCGATGGTGTCGAGCAGGTGCGAATAGGCGGCGATGTGGATCGTCTCCATGTTGGAGAACGCCGCCAGCATCATCTGCACTTCCGTCGGCTTGAACACGCGGGTGTAGTGCCGCATGTAGCAGTTGTTCACCTCGATGTCCGACTGGGTGAAGAAGCGGAAGATCTGCGTCATCAGGTGACGCTCGCTGTCGGACAGCTTGTGGTGCCAGTCCTTCACGTCATCGGCCAGCGGCACTTCCTCCGGCAGCCAGTGAATCTGCTGCTGGAGAAGCCAGGCGTCGTAGCACCAGGGATAGGCAAACGGCTTGTAGACGGGCTTGGAGTCGAGGAGGGACATGGAACCACCTGTGGCGCGCGAGGGCGTCTGAAGTCTGTGCGAAACGAAGTGTGCGCGGGCGCCCGGCCTTACTGGCAGGCCAGGCACTCGTCGTAGTCGGGGCCGTCGTCCTTGCCGCCGCCGTTGGACGGGTTGGCGCCCGAGGGCAGGGCGGCGGAGGCGACGAGGTCCCGCAGCCCGTCGGGCACCGCCTTGTCGGCGACCACCTCGGCGCGCTGGATGGACTTCGACCGGCAGTAGTACAGGCTCTTCACGCCCTTCTTCCACGCCTGGAAATGCAACTGGTGCAGGTCGCGCTTGTGGGCGTTGGCCGGCAGGAAGATGTTCACCGACTGGCTCTGGTCGATGAAGGGCGTGCGGTCGGCCGCCAGGTCCACCACCCAGCGCTGGTCCAACTCGAACGCCGTCTTGAAGATGGCCTTCTCGTCATCCGACAGGAAGTCCAGGTGCTGGACGGAGCCCTCGCGCACCGTGATCGACGTCCAGGTGTCCTCGTCGTCGCGGCCCTTCTCGGCCAGCAGGGCCTTGAGGTAGGGGCTGCGCACGTTGAAGGAGCCCGACAGCGTCTTGTGGGTGTAGCTGTTGGCCGCCACCGGCTCGATCCCCGGCGAGGTGCCGCCGCAGATGATGGAGATGGACGCCGTCGGCGCGATGGCGGTCTTGTGGCTGAACCGCTCCATCATGCCGTAGTCGGCGGCGTCGGGGCAGGGGCCGCGCTCGACGGCCAGCGCGCGGCTGGCGGCATCGACGCCCGCCTTGATGTGCTTGAAGATGGTGCGGTTCCACACCTTCGACATCACCGATTCGAACGGGATGCGGTTCTTCTGCAAAAAGCTGTGGAAGCCCATGACGCCCAGGCCCACCGACCGCTCGCGCATGGCCGAATAGCGGGCCTTCATCATGCTGTCGGGGGCGCGGTCGATGAAGTCCTGGATCACGTTGTCCAGGAACCGCATGACGTCCTCGATGAAGCGCGGCTCGTCCTTCCACTCCTCCCAGGTTTCCAGGTTGAGCGACGACAGGCAGCAGACGGCGGTGCGGTCCATGCCCATGTGGTCGCGGCCCGTTGGCAGGGTGATTTCGGCGCACAGGTTGGACGTCTTCACCCGCAGGCCGGCGAGCTTGTGGTGCTCCGGCTGCTGGCGGGCGACGGTGTCGCTGAAGATCATGTAGGGCTCGCCCGTCTCGATGCGGGCCAGCAGCATGCGGATCCACAGCGCGCGCGCCTTGATGGTGCGCACCACGTGGCCGTCCTTGGGGCTGATGAGCGCCCAGTCGGAGTCGCTTTCCACCGCCCGCATGAAGGCGTCCGACAGCAGGATGCCGTGGTGCAGGTTGGGCGCCTTGCGGTTGGGGTCGCCGCCGGTGGGGCGGCGGATTTCCACGAATTCCTCGATCTCGGGGTGGTCGCAAGGCAGGTACACCGCCGCCGAGCCGCGCCGCAAGCTGCCTTGCGAGATCGCCAGCGTCAGGCTGTCCATGACGCGGATAAAGGGCACCACGCCCGAGGTCTTGCCGACTGACCCCACCGGCTCGCCGATGGAGCGCAGGTTGCCCCAGTAGCTGCCGATGCCGCCGCCGCGCGCGGCCAGCCAGACGTTTTCCGTCCACAGGCCCACGATGCCGTCCAGGCTGTCGTCGGCTTCATTGAGGAAGCACGAGATGGGCAGGCCGCGCGTGGTGCCGCCGTTGGACAGCACCGGCGTCGCCGGCATGAACCACAGCTTGCTCATGTAGTCGTACAGGCGCTGGGCGTGGGCGTCGTCGTCGCCATAGGCCGACGCGACCCGCGCGAACAGGTCCTGGAAGCTTTCGCCCGGCAGCAGATAACGGTCTTCAAGCACCGCCTTGCCGAAGTCGGTCAGCCGGTCGTCACGGCTGTGATCGACCTGGACCCGGGGGCCTTCCGAAACCTGCACAACGTCTAGCACGACCACTGTCCTCCACTAAGATCAGGCGCAAGGAAGCCTGTTGGCGCCCCGCCCGGCCGGGGCGGCGGCGCCGTGAGACTGCCGGGGCGCGATACCCGCGCCGGTCAAGCCTGATGATATGTTCCCCAAGGCCCCGAAGCCGGTCGGTCCCAGAACGCCGGCCGTCAGGGTTATCTATATATGGTATTCATTCCGCGCCCCACGTCAATATCTGGAGACGTCGGGGTTTACGAAGTCACATCACGGCCGGATCAACCGTCCCCCATTTCGGTGGTCAGCACCCGGCGCGACTGCCCCGTCGCCGCATCCTGGGTCGGCTCGGCGCCGCAGGAGGGGCAGGGGCCTTCGCAGGTTTCGGCGATGGCGGCCAGCAGTTCTTCCGAATACGGCGGCTCGCCCATCTTCTCGGTGTGGCCGCAGGCCAGGCAGCGGATGCGCGTAACCTTGGCGTGCTTGGGCCGGTGCGTGGACAGCACCGACGTCATGTCACCGCCGGCGGGTCGGTCGTCGGACAGGGCGGCGGGGCGGTGGCGCTCCTGCAGGCCGACGATGCGCTTGCCGGTCCAGGCGGCCATGGCGCGGGCGACGGCCAGCGCGTCGTCCACCTTGCGCGGCTTCGCACCGTTGCGCAGCGCGTTGAAGGCCCAGAACTCCACCACTTCCTGCGCGACGACGTCGGAGGCCACGAGGCAGAACACCGGCTCCTCCGGGTGGCAGCTGCGCAGCACACCGTTGGGATTGTTGCGCTCCACATGGGCGGTGCGAACCGTCGGCAGCTCGCCGGAGAGCCGGGGCTGCGGCAGGCGCTTGTCGAGCCAGGCCTCCATGGCGCGGCGCTGGCGGTCGGCGCGCTCCAGCTTGTCCTCGGGAACGCCGCGGTTGCGGGCGCAGAACTCCCAGTAGGCGACGGTGGTGCTGGCGACCATGTCGCGGGCGCGCAGCACGAACACCGGCTCGTCCAGGCGGGCGGTGTTCACGGTGCTGTCGGGCGCCGTCAGTTCGTCGCGGGCGGAGACATAGCGGATGCGGGCGCGCAGTTCGCGGGCCGCGGAGTCCAGCGAATCCGTCGCGTCGCCCGGAAGCGGGTCGGTCGTCATCGGGGGAGCCTCATGTTGACCTGATGTGCGGGCGGCGGATATTGACGATCGGACGCGCCCCGCGCAAGCCTTTGCGAATCGGGGGAAGCGGGGATAACCCGAAAGTTCCGCGCGAACCAAGGAGTTGCCGGGCGATGTTGAAAAAGCTGTTCACGCTGGCGGCCGGCGCAGTAACGGCCGCCGTCGCGGCCTGCGGCGACGCGCCCCGCGTCACCACCCGCTACATGGACCCGACGGGCACCTGGGACGAGATGAAGGGGGCGGCGGCGCGCGGGCCGATTCTCGCCGGCGTGGTCAACGCGCCCTGGGGCGCCGACGCGCCCGCCGAGCAGATGATCCTCGGCCACATGGCGCGCGCAATCACCGGCTACGACCGCCTGCGCTTTACCACTGACCCGGCGGCGGCGGGGCACCCGGACTATGCGGTACGGGTGGCCTTCAACCCGCCCACCAGCTTCCCCGGCGGCCGCCTGTGCGAGGGCGAGCAGCCCGCCGCGGCGCCCGGTGAGCGCCTGTACGCCCTGGCCGTCTTCTGCCAGCGCGGGCGGGTGAAGGCCGAGGTTCACGGCTCCGTCGGCGGCGACCCGGCGGACCTGACGCCGGACAGCGAGCCCGTGCGCATGCTCATGAGCCAGCTTTCCCTGGCCCTGTTCCGGAAGGCACGCGATTGATCGACGTCCCCGCCGGCTGGCACGACGCCCTCGCGGCGGTGGAGGCCGGCGCCGCCCGCCTGGTGGTCATCGGCGGCCCCGACGCCGGCAAGAGCACCTTCTGCCGCTGGCTGTCCGAAGAGACGGCGGCACGCGGATACGCGCCGGCGTTTCTGGACGCCGACCCCGGCCAGCCCGATGTCGGCCCGCCCGCCTGCCTCGCCCGGCGGGATGGCGACCGGCCGGCCGTGCTCGCCTTCCTGGGCGTGGTGGAGCCCATGAGCCGCCGCCCGGTGCTTCTGGACCATGCGCGCGCGCTGGCGACGGCCCCCGCGCATCCGCTCATCGTCAACACCTGCGGCTTCATCCGCGGCCCCGGCCGCTTCCTTCAGCGCGACACGGCGCGGGCGGTGGGCGCGGACCTTGCGGTGGCGCTGGAGCCGGAGGACACCCTTGCCCCATTGCGCGAGGCCCTGGCGCCGCTGCCCGTGCTGGCACTCCCCCGCAGCGCCCACGTCCGCCGCCGCTCCCAGGCCCGCCGCCGCGCCGCGCGGGCGGCCGCCTTCGCCGCGCACTTCGAAGGGGCCCCGGTGCTGGAGGTCCCGCGCGAGGGACTGACGCTGGAGGACTGCGGCGCCGGAACCGTGGAGGTGGATCGCCTGCCACCGCGCCTGCTGTGCGGCGTGGCGGATGCGGCGGGGCGGGATGTGGCGCTGGCCCTGTTCCTGGAGGCGACGGAGGCGGCGGTGCGGCTGCTGACGCCGGCGGCGAGGGTGGAGCGGTTGCGCCTCGGCGGGGTGGTGGTGGAGGCAGAGGCGTGGCGGGATGCGCCGGTGCTGCCGCTTGGCCGTGCGTTTTCCTGACGGCCGCACCCAATCACAAAGTAGTGGAGTCCGAGGGCTTCCGCCCCGAGCGGGGTTCGGGGCCGGTCCCAGGCACGCAGCGCTCCGACGCTCACCCGCCCATCACGCGGCAATACTGCCCGGCGTCCTTGATCCGCGCGCAGGCTTCCGCCGCCGTCATGCCCTCCGGCGGCAGGCCCATGACGCGCACGTAGCGGCCTTTCTCCGGCAGGTCCACGGGCAGATACCGCACCGTCCAGTCGCGCAGCATGGGGACGCGGGCGGTGATGGCCCGCCATTCCTCCTCCGCCGCTTCGCGCGACCGGAGCGACGCCAGGTGGACCACCGGGCCGCCGCCGCCCGTCTGTGCGGCCCGGCGCTCGGCGGGTGTCTGGTCCGCCATCTCGCGTAGTTCGGCGCGGGTGGGGCCGAGGACTTCCCTGGGCGGCAGGGCGGTGCTCTGCTCCTCGGACGTGGTCGCTGGCGCGGGCGCCGGGGGCTCGGCTTCGGAGGTCTCCGCCTGCTCATCCTCCTCCGCCACCGGTCCGCCGATCACCACCGTTCCCGCCGCCGCGGCCGGAGCGCCCGGCGTCAGCACACGGTTGTAGCGGGCCTCGGCGACGGCGGCCAGGCGGTCGGCGACGCGGGGGTCGTCTTCCCGGCGCATGACGACGTAGGCGTCCTTGTAGCGCCCCACCAGCGCGCCGTCCTCGCGCAGGGCGTAACCGTCGAACGCCGCGCCGTCGCAGTAGACGGTGACCGCCGTCAGCGGCACGTCCGGGCCGCGCCGGCCCAGCCAGTCGTTGCCGAAGCCGAACCAGTCGGCCGCGCTGGTGCCCTTGATCTCGTAGACCGGCCGCGGACAGTTGCGGCCCAGCGGGTCGGTGATCTGCTCGGGCGAGACGCGCATGGCCTGGTTTTCCAGCGCCTGCCGCTCCTGCGCCGAAGGCAGGCGGGTGCCGCTGTCGTAGACGCCGGCCACCAGCCACGTCCCCGCCAGGTCCGAGGGCGGGATGTCCGTGCGCTGGGCGCAGGAGGTGGCGGCAAGGGAGGCCAGGGCGGCGGTCGCCAGGAAGCGGAAGCGCATCAGAAGAAGTCCAGCAGAAGATAGCGCCGCCCGAGCGGCTGCACGGGGCGGGCGTTCATGGGAAACAGGCGCGCGAAGGACTCGATCTGCTCGGGCGCGGCCTCGATGGGGCGGGTGAAGACCAGCCAGCGCGCCGCCTCGGTGCAGGGCGGGCGGGTCAGGCTGCCCTGGTAGCGGAAGGTCTCCCGCTGGTCGTCGGGCGGCAGCAGGCGGTGCGGCGGGATCAGCGTCGGCAGGCTGACGCGCTCCCCGGCCTGCGCCGGCATGGCCTGGAAAATGGTCTGAAGGGTCGGGTTCAGCGCGCCCGAGCGCACGAAGACGGCGGCGATGGCATGGCCGCCGCCCAGTTCGTCCTCGTGCATGAAGTGGATTTCCAGCGGAAAGCCCCGGCCGTCGACCGTATGTTCGCTGGGATGATGGAAGTGGAAGCCGGTCATGCGAAAGCGCGCGCCCTCCAGCCCCAGGCCCAGGGTGGCGTAGGCGGTGGCCTCCACGGTGATGGTGTTGCCCGTGTTGGCGATGACCAGCGGCATGGCCGGCCAGTCGATGTCGGGGGTGGCCATCATCGATGGCGTGGCGCCGGACAGGTCGACGGGGCTCTGGCGCTCGCCGATGGCGCAGGTGCGCCAGGCGGGGTCGAGCGTCCCCCAGGCCTCCGGTCCGGTGGCGCCGCCATAGCTCCAGCTGTCGGCTTCCGCGGCCCCGGCCGGACGACCGGGGGCCAGCGCTGCGGCGCAGACAGGGCAGGCGGCGGCCGCGGCGGCCCGGGTCAGGAAGCGGCGCCGATCCATCATGTCTCCGTCTTTTCCCTTCCTTTCGAGGTCCGTTGCCATTATGGGCAGAGAAAAGCCTTTGGGAACAGCGCCGCGCGCACTGTACTCCTAAGGGCGCACCTGAGATTCGACCGGAGGAGGACGCGGTGACGGCAGGCGGGCTCGTGCTCGACACGCTGGTGATCATGGGGGCGGCGGTGGTGTTCGTTCCGCTGGCGACCCGCCTGGGGATGAGTTCCATCCTGGGCTACCTGGCGGCCGGTGCCGCCATCGGTCCCTG